>CAZYSF010000353.1:0-3666 GCA_964649635.1 uncultured Anaerolineales bacterium
GAACCTGTCCTTTCTTTCCCGTCATAGAAAAGCGCCTCCGATCTAGTATAGCCTCGGAGGCGCTTTCTTTTCATGTCCTGTTTTCGGGGGTCAGTTCATGTTGAGGGGCCGGTGTTTTTTTATTTGCAGCAGCGGTCTGAAGCGCCGCCCGCCGACGAGTTCGGTCCGGGCTTATAGATAGAGATCGCGTTTATTGTAAGACCAATACGCCGCCGCGACACAGACGACGATGATCGCCGCCGAGAGCAGAAGGTACCCGCCGCTGAGTTCGCCGCTCCGAAATAACTCCCCCGCGTCGAAATACTTGAACGGCGTGAAGTATTTGAGGAAATCCATTTTTTGGTCCAAGCTGGAGAGTATGGATGCGAAGTAGGTCACCAGAATGATGGCGACCGCGGTCGATCCGGAAAGCTTGTACCGCTTCATGGCGCAGCCCAGCAGCAGGCCGATGGCCAGGAAAATCAGCCCGATGACGAGCATCGCCTGCATTTCGAGTGCCAGGAAATCGTAGAAGGCCTGGTCCGGATTGTAGGATTGCATGGCGACCAGCGAAATCGCCCAGGTGATCAGCACGAAGGCGATGCAGTTCACCAGGGCCGCCAGCACTTTGGCCGTAACGACCCGGCTGCGCGACACCGGCAGCACCAGCGAAAACTCGACTGTTTTGTCGCGTTCTTCCTTGGAGATCATGCCACTGCCCCACATCGATGCCGCGATGGCGGCCATCAATGCAAAATAGATGAACATGATCCCGTAAAAACCGGCGATGGTGGTCAGGTTAAATCCCCTCATGTTAAAGGCATCCAGCATCGCCGGGGGCAGGGAATCCAGCATTTTCAGGCTTTCGGGGTCGCCGGCAAAGGCGGAATATTTTGCCGCCGACATCATGATCAGCAGTCCGATGATACCGCTCCAGATCAGCAGCGATTTAAAATTCGCCCTCAGTTCGCGAAAGAAAATATTCATTTTGCGTCTCCTTACGACACCGCAGGAATATCGCGGCGGGTGTACATCCAGTAACTCAGCACCAGCGCCACAAGGGTGACCGCTACGTTGAGCAGCAGCAACGGCGGATTGTACGCGCCGTCCCGGACGATGGAAGCCGCATCGATGTGTTTAAAGGGCGTGATCAGTTCCAGTTTTACATCGCCAAAGATGCCGCTGAACGCGCTCAACACGTACGCCCCGAAGGCAAGCCCGAGGGCATACGGCGTAACGCTCCGGACACGCCTGACGAGGAGCGATATGACCAGCCCGACACTCAGGAAGAAGAGCTGAAAGATCACGATGCTGATCAGGAGCAGGAGCAGCGTGCCGGGTTCGTACGCGTGCCCGCCGCGAAACAGCTCAATGGCCGTAAAACTGATCGCCCACACCGCCAGGTTGGTGATGGTCAGGCTGGTCAGCGCGGCCAGCAGTTTGCTGGTCAGGACCTGCATCCGGCTGACCGGTTTGCTGAGCAGAAAGTCCGCCGTCAATTCATTTTCTTCGATCGAGACCAGTCCAAATCCGTAGTTGCTGGCCTGGATCCCCAGGCAGAGCTGAACGAACATGAAGACGAAACTGTAAAACCCCAGCACGCTGGCCATATCGATCCGGTCCATACCGAAGGCGGCCCGCATTTCCTGCGGGTACCTTGCCAGAAATTCGTTCATCAGCGCAGCCTGGTCCACGAATATCGTGAACATGGAAAAAAAGAAAACGATCAGGAACGCCACGGACAGCGACCAAATGACGACGGATTTAAGCCGGGTGCGGAATTCGTGAAGGTAGATGGTTGTGCTCATCATTCCCGCCTATTCGTAGTAGTGCATGAAGATTTCTTCGAGAGTCGGCTCTTCGATGGTTGCGTCTTCGACCTTCAAACCGCCGATTTTCTTCAGCATCGCGTTGATGTCACCTTTGAAGAAGAAGCTCACCGCGCCGTTATCGGCCTGCACATTGGTCACGCCCGCCATCTTGACATCGGCCGGTTTCAGGCCTTTGGCCGTCACGCACACCTTCTTGTATTTATTCTTTTGCAGGGTGCGGATGTCGGAGATTTCCACGATCTTGCCCTCTCGGATGATCCCCACCCTGGTGCACAGGCGCTGGACTTCGCCCAGAATGTGCGAGGAAAAGAAAACGGTCACGCCGCGGGCGTTTTCCTGGCGGATCAGGTCGAAGAACTTGCGCTGCATGAGCGGGTCAAGCCCGGCGGTCGGCTCGTCCAGGAACAGCAGCTTGGGGCTGTGCAGCAGGCCCTGGACGATCCCGACCTTTTTCTTGTTGCCGTAGGAAAGATCGCTGATCCGCCGGTTCATCTCCAATTCCATGAGATCCGAGAGCTCGCGCATGCGCTGGGTGCAATCCTTGCCGTAGAAGCTGGCGGAATATTTAAGCAGGTCGATGACCTTCATACCTTCGTAGTAGAAGACTTCCGAAGGCAGGTAGCCTATATCGCGGCGGATTTCTGGACCGTGGGTGGTCACATCCTTGCCGAAGATCCTGGCGGTACCGCCGGACGGGTGGATCAGCGAGAGCAACAGGCGGATGGTGGTGGACTTTCCGGCGCCGTTGGGACCGATGAAGCCGAAGATCTCACCCTCCTCCTCATTGAAGGAAACATCCACAATGCCGCGTGATTTGCCGTAATACTTCGTGAGTTTGCTGACTTCGATGACGCTCATGGAGTCGCTCCTTTTGGCAGGAAGGGGTAAAAAACATGGTTGGAAGGATCCAATCCAGAAGATTATATATCCAGATTCCGGAAAAGAAAGGGGTTGGCGTTGGTTTTTACGCGGCTTCGTTCCAACTCCCCGAAACGGAGGGGCAACCAAAAACCGGGGGCAGATATTATTCAAAAATAAAACTCCGAAGATTGGCCTGTAGAGGGGTTCACTACCTCATCCCAAATGGCTGGCGTAATTCCAGAAGAGGAGAATCCTGCCGGCGGCGCAAGCAGCCCGTAGATCCTGTTTTCGCCGCCGCGCAGCAGATAATTCGAAACAACCGGCTTCCTTCCCGGGCATTTTATTTTCCTGCATCCTGTTCTACAATCAGGGGGTAAAACCGAGACCGGAGCGGAGCATGAACAGCGAGAGCATGAGTTCCCAAACCCAATCTCCGGAATCCGCAAAAATCCGGATCCTGCTGGTGGACGACCATGCCGTCGTGCGCCAAGGTTTGCGCACGTTGATGGAGCTGCAGGCGGATATGGAAGTTGTTGGCGAGGGCAGCAACGGCAACGAAGCCGTCGAAATGGCCGCCCGATGTAAACCGGATGTTATCGTCCTCGATCTGGTCATGCCGGGTATGGACGGCATCGAAGCCACACGAAAAATCCTCGAATGCAGCCCCCGGTCGCGGGTACTCATCCTGACCAGCTTCGGCGAAGACGACAAGATCTTTCCGGCCATTCGCGCCGGCGCGCAAGGGTATCTGCTCAAGGATATTCAACCGCATGACCTGATCCAGGCCGTCCGCGAAATGCACCAGGGAAAGAATCAGCTCCACCCGGACGTCGCCGGTCGGTTGATGTCCGCAGTTGCCGGGGATGCCCCCGGACGGCCGCCGCAGGCCGATCCGCCTCCAATAGATATGCAGGGTCTGACGGAACGCGAGCGCGAGGTCCTGGATCTGATAGCCCGCGGCTTATCCAACCGCGAGATCGCCGAAAAAATGGTG
>CAZYSF010000354.1:0-1773 GCA_964649635.1 uncultured Anaerolineales bacterium
GGGCGGTGGATCATCGCGCGCGCGATCGCCACACGCTGGCGTTCGCCGCCCGAGAGTTCGTACGGGAAGCGATGCAGCTTGTTCCCCAGCCCGAGGTCCGCCAGGAGCGCCTTGGCCTGTTCGGCGTGGGCTTTATCCTGCACGGGCGCCGAGACCATTACGTTTTCCAGCGCGGTCAGGTAGTTGATAAGAAAGTGCTGCTGGAAAACGAATCCGAACTCGGTCCGGCGCAGCCCAACCCGTTCGTTTTCCGACATCCTGCTGTACGGGCGGTCGTCCAGGTACACTTCGCCCCTGGTCGGCTTGCGCAACCCGCTGAGCATATACAAGAGCGAGCTCTTGCCGCAGCCGGAGGGGCCGAGGATCCCGATGAACTGGTGGTCCTGCGCGCGGAACGAGATTTCGTGCAGCGCCTCCACCACGCCTTCGCCGTCCTGGTAATCCAGTGTGAGATTTTCTCCGTGAAGCATAATCGTCTCCTTATTGAATAGTCACAATTACGAAAACCTTTTCACCGCGAAGACGCAAAGATCGCAAAGTTTTTTATTTATAAATTTCTTTGCGTCCTTTGCGCCTTTGCGGTGAGATTTTTTTACATCTTAAAGAAAAACCGTTGCTTATATTATCTTGGTTGCTTCCTTTTATATCCATAGGCGCGTGTCATCATCCGGGCGGGTGCGCGTCACGAACCCGGCATGACAGTGTCATCACCTTACCCCTTCCCCCTCTCCTGGAATTACTCCAGGAGAGGGGGAGCGAGGGGGTGAGGTCTTGACAAAACCTTTATTTGGACTATACTTCTATATGTAATATACATTTATGAGGCCAATCCACCTATGTGCGATAAAAGTCCCGGGGAAGGCTGTCACGGCAAGATTGACCGCATCCCCAACTTCGCTCAGCCGCGCCTGCTTCTCGAATTGGCCAAGAAGCCCGCTCACGGCTATGAACTGATCGAGCATCTGAGCGAGGGCGGCGGCACAGCACCCGATCCGGGTAATTTCTACCGGATGCTGCGCATGCTGGAAGAGGAAGGGCTGGTATCCTCCAAGTGGGACACGCAAAACACCGGTCCCGCGCGGAGGGTTTATGAGCTGACCGATCCGGGCCTGGATTTTCTGCATGCCTGGGCGGTGACCATCAAACAAACCCACCAATCGTTGGGACGATTTTTGTCGGATTATCAAAAAATATCCGATACGGAAAGGAGGTAAACCATGAGCAAAGAATGTGATTGCCGGTCGGATCAGGAATGCAGCTGCGGTGAAAAAAGTAATTCGTGCGGCTGTGATGGCGGATGCGGCGGACACGGGTCGCATACGCGGCGCTTTCAGACGAAAGCCGAGCGGATTTCCGAGTTGGAAGCATACTTGGGCGATTTGAAAACCGAAACACAAGCCGTTGAAGAGCACCTCGCGGATTTGCGCCGGTAGCCTCGTCGACTCTGCAAATTTAATCCTGAAACCATCGGTGCGCGGCACGGATCCATCCAATGCCGCGCACCTGTTTTCAGGATTCCCCGGCGGACGAATGGCATGGCCCGCCGCAAACGCTTTGGTTGGATTCAATCCCCTTTCTGAGTACAATGTTTTTCTCAGGCTCGAAAGGAGCCCTCTTTATGATCCGCGTCGCCATCGTGGACGACCATCCGCACGTCGCCATCGCTCTGCGAACCCTGCTCGAGCGCACGCCCGACATCCGCCTGGTGGATGAAGCCCGGCGCGGCGACGAGGTGATGAACCTGGTGCGTCGCTCGGCGCCGGATGTTCTGCT
>CAZYSF010000355.1:0-1511 GCA_964649635.1 uncultured Anaerolineales bacterium
GAGAGGCCGATTTTCTGATAGCGCGCTTTCAGCTCGCGCAGGGTCTGGAGCGCCTTCTCCAACCCGCGCGCGATGCGCTGGACTCCGACGTGCTCGGTCATGCAGCGCTGCATCGCGGTGCGCAGCGCGCCGACCCGCTCCGGTCCGCGGCTTTCCCGCAGGCGGATCAGTTCCCCGGCCGCTTCACTCCCGGCCCCCGCGGGGAGCGCTTCCAGCGCGCTCCCGGCGCAGAATTCGGCCATCGCGCGGCCGCTGCGCCGGCCGAAGACCAGCAGGTCGACCAGCGAGTTGGTCCCCAGGCGGTTGGCTCCGTGGACCGACACGCAGGCGCATTCGCCGGCCGCGAACAATCCGCGCACGGCTTCCATTGCGTTCGCGGTCCCCGAAGCGGATCGCAGAACCCGCCCGTTGCTATCGGTCGGGATCCCGCCCATCGCGTAATGCGCGGTCGGCTGGACCGGAACCGGCGCCTTCATCGGATCGATCCCCTGGTAGACGCGCATCATCTCGATGATGTCGGGCAGCTTGGCCTCGAGGACGGCCGCGGTCACCGCCCGGCCGCCGGGAGCTGTGCCCAGGCGGGTGATCGTCTCCGGCCGGATATCCAGGTGGAGGTAATCCTTGCCGTCCACGCCGCGCCCTTCGCGGATCTCCTGGTGCATGGAACGCGAAACCATGTCCCGCGGCGCGAGGTCCAAAAGGCTCGGGGCATAACGTTCCATGAAGCGTTCGCCCGCGCCGTTCAGCAGGATGCCGCCCTCGGAGCGGGCCGCCTCGGAAAGCAGGATTCCCATTTTGTAGATTCCGGTCGGGTGGAACTGGAAGAACTCCATGTCTTCCAGCGGCAATCCGCGGCGGTAGGCCGCGGCCACCGCGTCGCCGGTCAGCGAATGCGCGTTGGAGGTGACGGCGTACATCCGCCCGAATCCGCCGCACGCCAGCAACACGGCCTTGGCGCGGAAGATGTGCAGTTCGCCGGTTTTAATCTCGACCGCGACCACGCCGCGCGCCGCGCCGCCTTCGAGGATCAGGTCGAGCACGAAGTATTCGTCAAAAAAACACACCTCGTGGCGGATGCAGTTCTGGAACAGGGTTTGCAGGATCATGTGGCCGGTGCGGTCGGCGCTCTTGCAGGCGCGCATCACCGGCGCTTTTCCGTATTCGCGGGTGTGGCCGCCGAAGCGCCGCTGTTCAATCCGGCCGTCGGGTGTGCGGTCGAAGGGCAGCCCGAGGTGCTCGAGCTCGAGGACCGTCTCGACCGATTCGCGCGCGAGGATTTCCGCCGCGTCCTGATCCACCAGGTAATCCCCGCCCTTGACGGTATCGAACATGTACCAATCCCAGCGGTCTTCCTCCATGTTCCCAAGCGGCGCGGCCACGCCCCCCTGGGCCGTGCCGGTGTGGGAACGGGTCGGATACATTTTTGTGATCACCGCCACCCGGGTTCCCGGAGAGGCGTGCAGCGCGGCCATCAGGCCGGCGCCGCCGGCCCCGACGATCACCGCGTCGAA
>CAZYSF010000356.1:0-2658 GCA_964649635.1 uncultured Anaerolineales bacterium
CTGATCACCGGCGACCGCCAGACGGGCAAGACGGCCATCGCCGTCGATACCATCATCAACCAGAAGGGCAAGAACCTGATCTGCATCTATGTGGCCATCGGCCAGAAGCTGGCCCAGGTGGCCCAGGTGGTGGCGACCCTCGAGGAGTTTGGCGCGATGGATTATACCATCGTCGTCGTCGCCTCGGCGTCCGAGCCGGCCACCTTGCAGTACATTGCGCCCTACACCGGTACGGCCATCGGCGAAGAGTTTATGGAAAAGGGCCAGGAGGCGCTGATCGTCTACGACGACCTGTCCAAGCACGCCTGGGCCTACCGCCAGGTTTCGCTGCTCCTGCGCCGGCCGCCGGGCCGCGAAGCCTACCCCGGCGACGTGTTCTACCTGCACTCGCGGCTCCTCGAGCGCGCGGCGCGCCTGGCCGACCGGTTCGTGCTCGTCCCGTCGGCGGCTTCCGGCGAAACCGGGGAGAAGGACGGCGTGGACGGCAAGGTGTACAGCGGCCCGCGCGGCCGGGACGAGGCCGAAACCGCCCTCGCGGCGCGGACGGCCGATTCGGGGAATCATAAAATCGCGAAGGTCAAAGGCTCGGGCGGTTCGCTCACCGCGCTGCCGATCATCGAAACGCTGCTCGGCGACGTCTCAGCCTACATCCCGACCAACGTGATCTCGATCACCGACGGGCAGATCTATCTGGAATCCAACCTGTTCTACGCCGGCATCCGCCCGGCGGTGAACGTCGGTATTTCCGTTTCGCGGGTCGGCGGCGACGCGCAAACCAAGGCCATGAAGCAGGTGGCGGGCAAACTGCGGCTGGATATGGCGCAGTTCCGCGAACTGGCGGCGTTCGCGCAATTCGGTTCCGACCTCGACAAGGCCACCCAAACCCAGCTCGACCGCGGCCGGCACCTGCAGGAGATCCTCAAACAGAGCCAATACGAGCCGATGCCGCTCGGACACCAGGTGGCGGTTCTTTACGCCGGCGTGAACGGGCTGGTCGATACCGTCCCGCTGGAGCGGATGCTGCCCTGGGAGGAAGGGTTCCACCGGTTTCTGAACGCAGCCCACGCCGATCTTCTCGCGACGATCGAACGCGAGCGGAAGCTCTCCGCCGAAAGCGAAGCCGGATTGAAAACCGCGATCTCCACGTACAACGCCTCCTGGCAATAGAGACCCATGGCTTCCCTTCGGGAAATGCGGCTCCACATCCGGAGCGTCCGGAACATCGCCCAGGTGACGCGCGCGCTGCAGACGGTGAGCGCGAGCAAAGTCCGCAAGGCCCAGGCCGCGGTGATGGCCACGCGCCCCTACGCCGAGAAGGCGTACGAGGTGCTGGATCATCTTTCCGACCGGCGCAGCACGATCCGCCATCCGATGCTGGTGCCGCAAAAACGGGCCGGCGGGATTCTCGTGATCGTCGTCAGCGGGGACCGCGGGCTGGCGGGCGCCTACAACGCCGGCGTGGTGCGGCAGGCGCTTCTGGATTTCGCGCCGGTGGCGGAGAAGGTCCACTACATCGTCGTCGGCCGCAAGGGGCGCGACATGCTCCAGCGCGCGGGCGTGCGGATCACCGCCGAATTCAGCCGCCTCCCGGCGGCCCCGTCCTACGGCGATGTCTCCGCCATCGGCCGGCTGGCGATCGAGGAATACACCAACGGAACGGCGGACCAGGTGCAGATCGTCTACACCAAGTTCGTCAACATGATGCAGCAACAGGTGACCGTCCAGCAACTGCTGCCGATCCCCGACGCCTCCCCCGCGGAGTCCGCCAAACCCGAACCGGCCGTCGAACGGGCCGGGAAAGTGCCCGGGTACATCTTCGAGCCGGGGCAGACCCAGCTCCTGGACGTGGTTGTCCAGCGGCTGGTCTCGCTGGAGGTTTACGAGTGCATCCTCGAAAGCCTGGCCAGCGAACACGCGGCGCGGATGGTGATGATGCGCAACGCCACCGACAACGCCGTCGAACTGATCGACGGGCTGAACCTGGTCTACAACAAAATGCGCCAGCAGAACATCACCGGCGACCTCCTGGATATCGCCGCCGGCACCGAGGCGCTCGCGGCATCCACGAAGGGCAAAAGATGAATCCACGAAGAGCACGAAGGAAAACCTGAAGAACACAACGGATTAAAGGTAAGGGCGCAGGGTCCTGCGCCCCTCCAACTTTGTGCCCTTCTGATCTTTCTTCGTGTCCTTCGTGGACAACGATAACGCGACTATGAAGGAACAGACCATGGAAAATGTGACCGGCAAAATAGTACAAATTCTCGGCGGCGTGGTGGATTGCGAATTCCCCGCCGGCCGGCTCCCGGAAATCTACGAGGCGGTGGAAGTGCCGCGCGAGGGGGGCGAAGTGGTCGTGCTTGAGGTGCAGACCCATCTGGGGGGCAACTGGGTGCGCTGCATCGCGATGGACTCGACCGACGGCCTGCGGCGCGACCTGCCGGCCCGCGCCACGCGTTCCTCAGCCGGGGTAGGCGACGGCGGCTCGCCAGACGGCAGGTAGTCTTGCCGCCGCAACTTACTGACGGCGCTTTCGGTCGGGCCAAGAGAAGCGGAACATGTACTGCTGTGGGCTACGGAGGGTCCGCCGCAACCTCGCAGTCGGGTCCCCCATCAGGTCGAGGGCGCGTTGTCCACGTTCATTGCGAAGCTGGGGGT
>CAZYSF010000357.1:0-14207 GCA_964649635.1 uncultured Anaerolineales bacterium
AAGCGGATCAGTGACCATCGACGGTCGACCATCGACAATCGACCATCGTCGATCGAAGCACAAATACATATCCGCTGTAACGAATTAATGCCGGTCGATGATCGAGGTTTCGATGGTCGATAATCGATCGTCTATTGTCGAGATTATGATGGTCGATGATCTACCGACGATGGTCGTGGTTTCGATGGTCGATGGTCTATGGTCGATGGTCTGTTTCTTAGCTTGAGAAAGCAGGTTCTGTAAAGAAAGGATTATTAACCAATGAATCGCACTTTACTCCGTTCAAAAATCCACCGCGCGACGGTGACCGGGGCCGATGCCGATTACGAAGGCAGCATCACGATCGACTCGGCGCTGATGAAGGCGGCCGGACTCGCGGAATATGAGCTGGTCCACATCGCCGATGTGACCAACGGCGTGCGGCTGGAAACGTACGTGATGACCGGGCCGGCCGGAACGGGCGTGATTTGCATGCACGGCGCCGCAGCGCGCGTGATCGGCGTCGGGGATAAGATCATCATCATGGCTTACGGCCAGGTCGAGGAACCGCTCCCGGCCGACTGGAAGCCTGAAATCATTCTGGTGGACGAAAACAACAAGGTCCGGGAGGTGCGCCATGCTGCTGTGCATTGATATCGGCAACACCAACATCACCCTGGGCTTGTACGAGGGCGCGGCGCTCGGCCCGCGCTGGCGGCTCTCGACCGAGCACGAACGCATGCCGGATGAATTCGGCCTGCAGGTGACCGGGCTCCTGGCCCTGGCCGGGAAATCCGCGGCCGACATCAGCGGCGTGGCGATGGCTTCGGTCGTGCCGCCGCTGACCGGGCGCTGGATCGAGACCTGCCGCACCTACCTAAAATCCAATCCGCTGGTGATCGACGCCGGCGTACGCACCGGGGTGAAGATCCGCTACGAGGATCCGCGCGCGGTCGGCGCCGACCGGATCGTGGATGCGGCCGCGGCTTTCAGGCTCTACGGCGGACCGGCCTGCATCGTGGATTTCGGGACCGCCACCACCTTCGACGCGCTTTCCGCGGAGGGGGAATATTTGGGCGGCGCGATCGCGCCCGGGATCGGGGTCGCAGCCCAGGCGCTTTTTCAGCGCACGGCCAAACTCCCGCGGGTGGATATTTCCCGGCCGCCGGCCGCGATCGGCCGCAATACCGTCCACGCGATACAATCCGGGCTGCTGTTCGGCTACGTCGGGCTGGTGGAGGGGATGGTAGCCCGCTTCCGCCAGGAGCTCGGACCGGAGATGAAGGTCATCGGCACCGGCGGCGAGGTGGACCTGATCGCGCGTGAAACCAAGGTGATCGAAATTCTCGCCCCGTGGCTGACCCTCGACGGCCTGCGCATGATCTACGAGATGAACCAATGAATCCCATCCAAGGCAAACGCATCCTGCTGGGAGTGACCGGATCCGTCGCCGTCTACAAGGCGGTCGACCTGGCAAGCAAGCTGGCACAGGCCGGCGCCGAGGTGGACGTCCTGCTGACGGAGGCCGCAATCCGGTTCGTCTCCCCGCTCAGCTTCCAGTCGGTGACCGGACGCACCGCCCACACCGATGCCGAATTGTGGGGCGCCGAAGCGCATGTGCTGCATGTCAACCTCGGCCGCCCGGCGGACCTTCTCCTGGTGGCGCCGGTCACCGCCAATACGATCGCCAAGTTCGCGCACGGGCTGGCCGATAATCTCCTTTCGCTCACCGCCCTCTCGGCCCGCTGCCCGCTGATGATCGCCCCGGCGATGGACGGCGGCATGTTCGCCTCCATCCCCAATCAGGAGAATTTGCAGAGGCTTATCTCCCGCGGGGTGATCGTCGTCGGGCCGGAGGAAGGCCACCTGGCCTCCGGGCTTTCCGCCAGAGGGCGGATGACCGAACCGGCTGAGATTCTCAACCGGGTGCGCCATCTGCTTGCGCGCGGCGGGCGCCTGCGCGGCCGCAAGGTGGTCGTCACCGCCGGCGGCACCCAGGAACCGCTCGACCCGGTGCGCATGCTCACCAACCGTTCTTCGGGGAAGCAGGGATTCGCGATTGCGCAAGCCGCGCTGGATGAAGGCGCCGAGGTGATCTTGATATCCGGTCCGGTGGCAATCGCATTCCCCTATGGGGCAAAACGGATCGATGTGAAAACGGCTGAGGAAATGCGCGCCGCGGTTTTGGCCGAAGCGGCCGTCGCCGACGCGTTGATCATGGCCGCCGCCGTCGCGGATTTCCGCCCCGCCGACCCGGCTCCGCGCAAGCTGAAAAAGAGCGCCGCTCCGGATTCGATCCGCCTCGAGCGCACACAGGATATACTGACAGCCGTTTCCGAAGCCAGGGCAAAATCGGGGCGTCCGGCCGTGACCATCGGTTTCTCGGCCGAGACGGAAGATCTGGAAACCAACGCGCGCAGGAAATTAAAGGCGAAGGGGCTGGATCTGATCGTGGCGAACGAGGTCGGCCGGTCCGATTCCGGCTTTGAGACGGAAACCAACCGGGTGACCCTGCTCGCCGCCGACGGTTCGGCCGAAGCTCTGCCGCTGATGGACAAATCGCTCGTCGCGGAGGCGGTCATCGAGCGCGTAATCGCACTGATGACGAAAGAGCCGGGGAAATAGACAGGATTAACCCCTCACCCCGCCTCTCGCTTTGCTCGAGGCACCCCTCTCCCAGCTTACGCTGGGAGAGGGGAAGGGGGTGAGGGGGTGAGGGAGTGGAGGAGCATGGGCAAACTGAATGATTCCATCACAGATGTTCCAGGGATCCTAGTCGGGCAGGCGCAGAATGAAACCGCCCTCACCGGCTGCACGGTCGTCTTGTGCCTTAAGGGCGCGGTCGCCGGCGTGGACCAGCGCGGCGGCGCGCCCGGGACGCGCGAAACGGACGCGTTGCGCCCGATGCACCTGGTGCGGAAAATCCACGCGGTGATGCTCGCCGGCGGATCGGCCTTCGGGCTCGACGCGGCCTCCGGCGCGATGCGGTTTCTTGAGGAAAAGAAGATCGGATTCTCGACCGGGGTGGTGAAGGTGCCGATCGTGGCGTCGGCGATCCTATTTGACCTGGGAATCGGTTCCGCTAAAATCCGTCCGGATGCCGAGATGGGGTATCAGGCCTGCGTGCAGGCCTCCGGCGAACCGCCGAAGGATGGGAATGCCGGCGCCGGAACGGGCTGCACGGTCGGCAAGATCTTCGGCAAGGCGGGCTCGGTGAAAAGCGGGATCGGGAGCGCGAGCATCGACTGCGGCGGCGGCCTCATCGTGGGCGCGCTGGCCGCCGTGAACGCCTTCGGCGACGTGGTCGATCCCGAGAACGGCGTAATCCTCGCCGGCGCACGGCCGGTTGGGACCGGACCCTTGCGCATCGGCGGGCAGGATCGGTTCGCCGACACGCTCGCGGTGATGAGCACCCATGCCGGGCGGCTGATCCTCGGGGTGGCCGAAGGGGGGAACACGGTGATCGGCGTGGTGGCGACCAACGCGCTGCTCACCAAGGAAGAAGCCAATAAAATGGCGCAGATGGCGCACGACGGGCTGGCGCGCGCGGTCCGCCCTTCCCATACGATGCTCGATGGGGATACGATCTTTGCGATGTCCACCGGCGCCCGCAAGGCGAACGTCAGCCTGGTCGGGGCCTACGCCGCGGAAGCGTTCTCGCGCGCGATCGTCAAAGCCGTCCTGGCCGCCCGCGCCGCCGGCGGCTTCCCCGCCGCGATCGACCTGCGAAAACGGGTGGAACACTGAAAAATTGAATCCGCGGAAAACACGGAGAACAAAAAGAAGACGTCACCCCGTCCCGGCCAAGAACGCGCCGGGATGACAAGCCGGGGTCCAGTGTTGTTTCGAAGTATTGTGAATGGGCACCTCATGGATTCCGGGTTTGTGCACCCTCGTTTCGCCTTCATCCCGGCTTATAAACCAAAAACAAGCCGGGATGCTACACGAGGGCAGGCGCCGGAATGACGATCGCCTTCGCGCTCTTTGTGTTCTTCGTGGAAATATTGAAATTTCCAACCCAGGAGTGTCCATGTTCCAGAAAAGAGATACGTCCCCCCTTCCCGAAGTCCTGCGCACGACCGGCAAGATCGAAACCATCCTCGGACCGGGCATCTGCTTCCAGGGTGTTCTGACCGGCAAGGGCGGAGTCCGGATTGAAGGGGTGTTCGAAGGGAAGATCGATATCGAGGGTCCGCTGGTGGTCGGCGAAGCCGGCAAGGTCGTATCGGAGGAGATCCGCGCCCCTTCGGTCGTCGCCGGCGGGACGCTGCAGGCGAATGTGTTCGCCGATAAAGTCCAGGTGCTGCGCACCGGGCGGGTGTACGGCGACGTCACCACGTCCAATCTCGCCACCGAAGAAGGCGGTTTCCTTAAAGGTACAATCCATATGCCTGAGGAAAAGGGGCCGCAGCCCGCGCCGGCCGAGACCAAAAAGAAATGACCGGTGAACCGACGCGGTCGCAGGGGCTATCCACAAAGAATCAATGGGACATCAACGGATCGTTATGCCCGCGCCTGCCCTCGCGAACCAAGGGTGTTCTTGGCGGGCATCCACTCTAAAAAACCCTGGATTACCGCTAAGAACACGCGGGAATGACGACCAAACTCGGCAAGGTATCACCCAAGAAACCCATTCTTCCACTTTTCAGACACCCCCTAGTTAACCGCCTCACGCAATAATTCTTCCAACCATACATCTTCCGTCAGGATCCGCATTCTCCATCCCGGCGCCAGCCGGTCCAGGATGGCCGCCTGTGCCAGACCGCTGTAGTAGAAGCGGATATCCCCATCGTCTTTTGCCATGAGTCGGATCTGATCAATCTGCTGTGACCAGATCTGTTTAAAATTGGCGTAGTTGGAAAACCCGGGATCGGCATCCATTGCGGGCAGCGGCGCGTAGCCGGAAGTTTCCGCCGCCGACCGCCAGATCCCCAGTTCCGTGTATTTGGCCAATCCCTCCTCCCATTCCTTCAATCGTTCCAGATCGATAAGCGCGGCATCCAGATTCGCCGCCATCCGGCGTTTCCCCCTACTCTCCAGGAACCGGCGGGCGAGGTCGATCGTTTCCGTATCTTTTCCGGCCTGCACCGCGTCCGCCAGCAAATCCAACTCCGTCTGCCAATCCTTGGCAAACGCCGGATCGTTATAGGGATAACGGGCGGCATTGCGGTTGTACACCGTCTCGGCCGCGAGAAGGCGGTCCTGTGCAAGAATCGCTTCGTAGGTGTGAAAGGATTCGTGCAGGGCCGCGCCAATATACAAATCATGTCCGCCCGTCACCGAAAGGAATGCCCGGGCTGCAAACCGGTAGGGGAGGATGGATTGCAGCGGCGGGGGCAGCATGCCGCGGAATTCATTGCCCAGGTTGATCTCCATCCAATCCGCGGTGAGCAGGTTCGATACCCAGCGATCCCCGATCCGGACGATGAACGCCTCCGGCGTCACGCCCGCGGATGCGAGCGGCTGGCGGTAGTACTCTTCCCCTTTAAAATTATCATCCGGGACCGCTTCCCACGGTCCGCCGCGGGATTCAAATTCCGGGATCTTCAACCAACCTGCCGGAGGATCGGATAAACCAACGAGGAAAGCGTAATCCTCGTTGTAGAAAATCATCGGGATATCCGCCGTCCCCCACCCCGGCCACAGCGCGTCCCCGAGTTCGCGCCGAAGATGCAATGCTTCCGCGGCCCGCGCTTTGTCCAGCTCGGATAATCGATTTAGCACCGCCGACTGCGAGGGGAGCACGCGGTTACTGACCGCGCACGCGCCGGCTCCCAGGAGGCAAAGCGCCGTTACTGCGAGCGGGAGGAATAAAAATAAGCGGATGAGACGATGCTTCGAAGTTTTTTTCATGAATGAGTCTCGACCTTACCCCTCCCCTGCCCCTCCCCGGAGCGGGGAGGGGTAGAGGGCGATTTGCTTCCTCACCCCTCCCCATTCTGGGGAGGGGCCGGGGGAGGGGTAAGAACTATTTCTCCCGCACCACGACCGTCTTGGCCAGCAGGTCGAACCAACGCGGACGCTTCGGATTCAGCAGGAGGAACAACGCTTCAATCGGAAAGATTTCAAAGTAGAAGGAGAGCCGGCGCAGGAAAGCCTGCCAGTAAGTCGCCGGCAAGCCATCCTCCGAGCGGACCCGCAAACCCAGCAGCCGTTTGCCGAGGGTTTGCCCAAACCGCCCTTCCAGAAGAGGAAAGTAGGCAAGGATCATGGCGATGCAGGCGTTGCCGCTGACCAGGAGGAGCAGAATGATCGCCCCGCCGATCAGGTTTTCAACCAACCCTTCGGGATGCAGCGGCACGGCATTTGAGAGAGAGACGGTCAGCACGGCGGCCAACCCCGCGAACAGGAGGATCACAACCATATCGATTAGAAAGGCGGCCATTCTCCGCCAGAAGCCGGCGTAGACCATCGGCACCGCGGACATGAATTCCGCCGCCACCTCGCGCGGGTCGCCCATCCGCTCGACCAGCGTCTTCATATCTTCTCCGCCGGCCATCCCTTCCTGCAGATGCGCCTGGAGGTCGGCATTAATCCGCTCCCGGTCTTTTTCCGGGGCATAGATCAGATCCATCACCTTCTGAACGTATTGATCGGCGATATTGGTCGGTACGCGTTTCATTGAATTTTCTCCTTTCCCATCAACCGCTCTATCGCGGCAATAAATTCCTTCCATTCGGCGATCCGCGCTTCCAGGAATTTCGCGCCGGCTTTCGTCAGACGGTAGTACTTGCGGGGCACCCCGCGTTCCAGCGTTTCCCAGCGCGCTTCGATGTGCCCGGCCTTTTCCATGCGGTACAGGACCGGGTAAAGCGTTCCTTCCTTTATCCGGAAGAGGCTGCCGCCCCGCTTTTCCAACGTCGCGGCAAGTTCGTATCCGTACATTTGCCGTTCGGATATTAATCGCAGGAGGATCATCTCCAGCGTCCCCCGTTTCAATTCCTTGTCGAAGGTTGTTGTATCTTCCATAATATATAGCCTCACTAAGTATTATACGTTGCTATACGATTTTGTCAATAGGTCGAACCAACGATATTAGGCCATTAATTAGTCTATTTGCAGGAAACGGCCTTTTTTAGAGACTTTATATCCGGAACCATGTTATATTTTCCCGAGACAAAATGCGGCTTATCCCAAATCCTTCATCAGGCGACCATGACCCCCATAAAAGAAATCCGCAGTGAAGAAATCGAACAATTGGAGAAATCCACCCCCCAGGAAATCCTGAAGTGGGCTTGTGACAAGTACCGGTGCCTGTGTGTGGCCGCGTCATTCGGCAAAGACAGCATCGTCCTGCTGCACATGCTCCGCTCCATCCGCCCGGATCTCGACGTCATCTACCTCAACACCGGGTACGACTTCCCCGAGACCGTCGAGTTCATCCAAAATCTGGAAAAGGAATGGAAGCTGAACCTGCTTGAGTTTTCACCGCGGATCAGCGTCGAGGAGCAGGAGCGCACGCTCGGAGCCGACCTGTATCACACCGATCCGGGCCGCTGCTGCGGTATCCGCAAGGTCGAGCCGATGGCGCGCGCTTTGCGCAACTACGATGCATGGATCACCGGGCTCCGGCGCGACGAAACCGAACACCGCAAGGGCATCCGCGTGGTCGAGGTTGCCGACGAACTGGTGAAAGTCAATCCGCTGGCGGGCTGGACCGCCGACGATATCTGGAAATATATCCGCGCCAACAACGTCCCCTACAATCCGCTGTACGACAAGGGTTACGTCAGCCTCGGGTGCCGGCCGTGCACCCTGGCCGGGACCTGGGGACGGTTCGAACGCGCCGGGCGCTGGGCCGGCACCACCAAGGCCGGCGGCGAATGCGGGATCCACATCACCTCCACCATGGTGGAATACGGGGAAGCCTCCGCCGAGTCCGCGGCCAAGCGAGCGCCGGAGAAATGACCGGGGAGTTCATCCGGATCGCGGGTGCGCGGGAACACAACCTCAAGAACCTGTCGGTTTCGATTCCGAAAAACAAACTGGTTGTGGTTACCGGGCTTTCCGGCTCCGGCAAATCCTCGCTGGCCTTCGATACGCTCTTCGCCGAAGGCCAGCGCCGTTATGTGGAAAGCCTTTCGGCCTACGCGCGCCAGTTCCTCGGCCAGCTGCGCCGGCCGAATGTGGACCTGATCGACGGCCTCTCCCCGGCGGTCGCGATCGACCAGCGCGGGCTGAGCAATAATCCGCGCTCGACCGTCGGCACAATCACCGAAATTTACGATTACCTGCGCCTGCTGTATGCGCGCGCCGGCACTCCCCACTGCCCGGTATGCGCCCGGCCGGTCCAGAAGCAGTCCGCCCAGGAGATCGCTTCGGCGGTTGCCGCCCTCCCCGCCGGAACCCGCCTGGCGCTGCTCGCGCCGGTGGTGCGCGCGCGCAAGGGGGCGCACGCAACGGCGGTCGAGGAGATGCGCCGCGCGGGATTCGTCCGCATGCGCATCGACGGCCGGCTGTACGAGACCGACGCCGAGCCGGATCTCGACCCGCACACCGCCCACGACCTGGAAGCGGTCGTCGACCGCCTCGTCATCCCCGCCGAGGCGCCGGGGGAATTCCTCACCCGCCTTACGGATTCGGTCGAAACGGCGCTGCGCACCGGCGACGGATTCCTCATCGCCCAGAATCTCTCCGCCGACCCGCCGGCCGACATCCTCTATTCGGAACGCTTCGCCTGCCCGATCGACGGGATCAGCCTGCCGGATATCCAGCCCCACTCTTTTTCCTTTAATTCGCCGCACGGCGCCTGCCCCGTTTGCGAGGGTCTGGGATCGCGATTCGAGATCGATCCGGCGCGGATTTTCCCGGACCCGTCGCAGCCGCTCAACGAGGCGGTGCTCTCGCTGTTCGGGTTCGAGCGCGAGGAAGGCCAGCGTTCGCAGTCGCTGTGGCTCGAAAGCCTCGCCGCCCAATTCGGGTTCGATCCCGAGCTTCCCGTCGGGCAGATTCCGCCCGCAAGCCTGCAGCCGATCCTCCATGGGACCGGCGCGGAAAAGATCCGCGTGGAATTCCCCGCCCGCGATGGAAAACGCGCCTTCTTCGATTCGCCGTACGAGGGGTTGATCCCGTATCTCCGGCGGCGGTACGAGGAGAGCACGAGCGAGGTTTTCCGCGGCCGCGTGGAAAGCCTGATGAGCGAACGGACGTGCGAATCCTGCAAGGGGACCCGCTTGCGCAGGGAATCGCTCGCCGTCACCGTGGCGGGGAGAAACATCATCGAGATCTGCGGATGGACGGTGGCGCGCCTGCACGAGTGGGTCGGGGAGGTTCGGAAAGACCCGTCGTTCAACCGCGCGGTGACCGAACCGATCCTGGCCGAGGCCGGTCACCGGCTGGAATATCTCGAGGAGGTCGGAGTCGGCTATATCGCGCTTTCGCGCACGGCGGCGAGTTTATCCGGCGGGGAGGGCCAGCGCATCCGGATGGCGACCCAGATCGGATCGCGCCTGAGCGGCGTGCTGTACGTGCTCGACGAACCGTCGGTCGGCCTGCACCCGCACGATACGGAACGCCTGCTGGCCAGCCTCATCCGCCTGCGCGACCTGGATAACACCGTGCTGGTAGTCGAACACGATGAGGAGATCGTCCGCAGGGCGGATTGGATCATCGAACTCGGCCCGGGCGCCGGTCCGCTGGGCGGAAATCTGACAGCCGAAGGCGCACCGGAACAATTACGCAGGGACGAAATCTCGCTGACGGGACGGTTCCTGGCCGGCGAATTCCGTTACCGGCCGCCCGAGCACCGCCGCGGCGGGAACGGAAAAGCCCTGACGGTGAGGGGGGCATCCGCCAATAATCTGAAGCATGTCACCGCGCGCATCCCGCTCGGGATGCTGGTGTGCATCACGGGCGTATCCGGGTCGGGCAAATCGTCGCTGTTGTTCGATGTGGTGCTCCGGGCATTGCTAGGAGACGCGGCGGAGGAAGGACCCTGGGAAGCCATCGAAGGGCGGGAACAGATCGACAAGGTGATCTCGATCGATCCGACTCCGATCGGCCGCACGCCGCGCTCCAATCCCGCCTCGTATGTCGGATGTTATGCGGAACTGCGGGAGCTCTACGCCTCGCTGCCGGAATCCAAAGTGCGCGGTTACAAACCCGGCCGGTTCTCCTTCAACGCGCGCGGCGGGCGCTGCGAAGCCTGCCAGGGCCAGGGCCAGGTGGAAATCTCGATGCAGTTCCTGCCGGACGTGTTCATCCCCTGCGAGGTGTGCGGCGGCGCGCGCTTCAACCGCGAAACGCTGCAGGTCCGCTTCAAGGACCGCACCATCGCCGACGTGCTGGATTCAACCGTCGACGAGGCGCGCGAGTTGTTCGGCGCATTCCCCGCGATCATCCGCAAGCTGGATACCCTGCACGACGTCGGGCTCGGGTACATCCGCATCGGCCAGAGCGCCACCACGCTCTCCGGCGGCGAAGCCCAGCGCGTCAAGCTGGCCCGCGAGCTCTCCCGCCGCTCCGCCGGGCATACGTTCTATCTCCTGGATGAACCCTCCGTCGGGTTGCATGCCGCCGACGTGAGCGTCCTGATCGGCGTCCTTGAGCGGCTGGTCGGCGAAGGCCATACGGTCTGTGTGATCGAACACCATCCGGATATCCTCATGGCGGCCGATTATCTGATCGACCTCGGCCCCGGCGGCGGCGACGCGGGCGGTCAAATCGTGGCCGCGGGCACGCCCGAAGAGGTCGCCCGGGCCTCCCTCTCGCACACCGGGAAATTCCTCAGCACCCTATTGGAGGAAAATTCACAACACCCATCGCAGGTTCGCCGGAGTACCGCCAAGAAAAAAGACTCCCCCGGCAGGAAACGCTGATTGTTCCATGCCAAAAAAAACGTACCGGCTTCCGGAGGTGAATGGCAATGGATGGGACGGTCGGATCGCAAATATTTTCCGTCCGTCCGCCGCGCCGCGAAGGATACCTGGCCGGAAAGGCCGATTGGTCGGATTTCCGCCGGGAGTGATCTGGATCTGTATTTTCCTTTCGGCCTGCGCGCCCGCGGATGCATCCCGGGATTCCGGCTTCATCGAAAATTCTTCGCTCCCGCCCGCTCCCACTGCCAGCCCCTCCCCTTTTCAGCCGGAAACGCCGGCCTTCACCCCATCCCCCAGCGCTACCGTTTCCCCCTCCGCCACGCCGACGGAATCGCCCAGTGCATATCTAACGCCCATCGGCGGCGAGACCCTGCGCTTTCTGGCGGACTCCGCCGGGTTTGGAATCGGCACACCGTATCTGAACCCGGAAGCCCGTGATCCGCTGTTCCCGCCGGTGTTAACGACCGAGTTCAATACCGTGATGATGACGACTTTCATGAAAAAAGTGCAACCGGAGCGGGACCGGTTCGATTGGAGTCTGGCGGACTCGGCTTTCCAGCTGGCGCAGGGAAACGGAATGGAGATCGTCGGCGGGCCTCTGGTGTATGACAACCTGACCGCCCCGGCATGGCTGGGGTTCGATACGGAGGATTGCGGCGGCTGGAGGGCGGACACGTTGGAAGGGATTCTGAAAAATTACGTCCAGACGACCGTATCCCGCTTCGGGAAGCAGGTAGCCATATGGGAAGTGGTCAACGAACCGCTCACCAGCGGAGAGAATTGCTGGCGCGCGATCCTGGGCGACGAGTACATCGATCGGGCGTTTCTGTATGCGCATGAGGCGGATCCGGATGCCGTGCTGATGCTCAACGAAGCGTTTAGCCGGGCGGGAGTGGATCGGGACTTAACCGACCGGTTCATGGCACTCGTCCGCCGGTTGAAGGATTCCGGAATTCCGCTCGATGCGATCGGCATTCAACTGCATTTAAGCGCGGATATCCTGCGCCCGACGTATCCGGAGGAATTCCGGTCTTTCCTGCACCTGGCGCGTCGGCACGGCGCCAAGGTGATGATCACGGAGATGGACGTCTACCAGGGCCCGCCCGGCTTTTTTGCGGATCCCTTTGATGTCCAACAGGAAGTTTTCGGAACCATCACCCGGATCTGTCTTAACGATCCGCGCTGCACGCACCTCATGGTCTGGGGGGTGTCGGACCGGCACACATGGCTTTCGAGGATCGAGGGCGGCGGGTTTGAAAATCCGCAGCCGCTGCTTTTCGATGACGGATTCCTGCGCAAGCCGGCGTATTACGCCGTTTTGGACGCGCTCCGCGCGGCGCTGGCGGCCGGCCGACGATGACCATTCTTCGCTTCCCCCACTCCATTCAACTCTCCGGGCAGCTGTTCCGCAGCACCCGGCTGCGGCGCTGCCGGCTTTCGGAATGCCGCGGCGCCTGCTGCCTGCACGGCGTCTGGGTGGACCCTTTGGAAATTGATGACATCCGCCTCAACGCCGATCTCATCATTCCGCATCTGGCGGAAGGCAGGAAGGATCCGGAGGGCTGGTTCACGGATGAGCGCGAGGAGGATGCCTTCTTTCCGTCTGGATACCTCATTCAGACCGTGACGATCCCGTCGCCCGGCCACTACGGCGGAACCGAATGCGTGTTCCTGCAGCCGGATGCGCGCTGTTCCCTGCAGGCGGCTTCCATCGCCGCGGGGGAGCATCCCTGGCGCTGGAAACCCTTCCACTGCATCATCCATCCGATCACCTACGAGGAAGGTTCGTTCACCATCGCCTCCGACGAGGAACTGCTGGCGGAGGAAGCCGGTTGTTTCCGCGCCGGAACGGCGGAGACCCGCATGTACGAAGCCCTGACGGAAGAACTCGATTTCCTGTTGTCCGCAGCAAGCGAACCGGCGAAGAACAACGCCGGAAAGGGGTAGCGGTCCGGAGGCGGCCCGCCGCTTCAACCTTTAAAATATTTTTTCATCGGCTCGAAATAATTTTCTATCCAGCCTTGTTTATATTGTTTCCCGTGCGCCGGAAGGCGCGTATGGCGGATGGTGACCTTGGTCCCCCCCGCCGCTTTCTCGAATGTCACCTCGATCTGCGAATCGGGGTCTTCGGCGGAAAACTCCGTGGTCCGCCAGGATTGGACGATCCGCGCATACGGCTCCAGGATCAGGTTTTTCCCGCGGATGTAACCGTCCCATGCTTCGAAATCCCCCCCGGCCTTATCGCTGACCCTTGCCGTGCCGCCCGTCATCCGGGCGTGCCCCTCGGAGTTCAACCATGCGTCGTAAATCTTTTTGGCCGGGGCTTTGAGAACGGCGGAAACAACAAATTGAATGGCCATGGCTCTCCCTTTGGCGGTAATTTCGCGGCGCCGGAATATCAGGTAATTCTATCAATATCGGCGGGATCCCCAAAATCCGACCGCCCCCTTGGAAGGCGATTATCGCCTGGAAATTGTATCGTTATTTATTCGCGGGGAATTTACTGCGGCCGGCTCTTTTATTTTCTATGCTAACTTGGATCGGCCAAATCCAGCGGCTGGCGGGGACTGGCTCGCAACTTTCATCCGGCCTCCAAGGAGTGACGATGGGATCGCTTGAATCGAAATCGATACTGGTGACCGGCGCCGCGTCCGGAATCGGCAAAGCCGCGGTCCTGGCGATGGTCCGGGAGGGCGCCGCGGTGACGCTGGCGGATATCCTGGATGCCGAAGGGAAAGCGCTGGCCGAAGCCGTTCAAAAAGACGGCGGCCGGGCGCTCTATGTGCATTGCGATGTGACCCAATCCGTCCAGGTGGAAGCGGCGGTCGCCGCGGCCGTGGAACGGTTCGGGCGGCTCGATGCGGCCTTCAATAACGCCGGCCTGGAGGGAGAGATCGCGCCGACCGCCGAGTGCGAAGAGGAGAACTGGGACCGGATTTTGGCGGTCGACCTGAAGGGGGTCTGGCTTTGCATGCGCGCCGAGATCCGCCAGTTCTTGAAGCAGAAGAGCGGCGGGGCAATCGTCAGCACCGCCTCGGTGGCCGGGATGGTCGCCGAGCGCGGCTTTCCGGCGTACGCCGCCGCCAAGGGCGGAGTGATCCAGCTCTCGCGGACCGCGGCGGTGGAGTACGCTTCCCACAATATCCGCATCAACGTGGTCTGCCCCGGGCTGATCGATACCCCGATGGCGGCGCGCACGCTCAAACGAATGTCGATCGGCGCGATGGTTCCGGATCCCGCCCGCCCGCAATGGCTGGAGGCCGGCTTGGACGGGCTGATGCGCTGGGAACCGGCCGGCAAGCTCTTTTCGCGGCTGAGGCAGCCCCTCGGCCGTCCGGGCCGCCCGGAGGAGATCGCCGCCGCGGCGGTTTGGCTGTGCTCGGATGCCAGTTCCTTCGTCACCGGGCAGGC
>CAZYSF010000358.1:0-4047 GCA_964649635.1 uncultured Anaerolineales bacterium
TGCCGGTCAGGCGCATGGGGGTCTCCTCGTGGTCAGCTGATCGGAACGGAGCGGGAAATTCTCGGTTTATTATAGCCGACGCCGAAAATTATTTGGAAATGAATCGGCCCGACCGCTTTATTCCACCCAGGACAAGCCCCATTGCGGAGAAAGAGGATCATCCGGCGGAAACGAGAAAACCTTCATAGGAGAAAGGTCTCCCACCGCCCAATAGCAGAAGGAGATGGATCGATCCTCCAATTTCACCAAAAAATAAAAACCCGTGCTATCCGTCCGCCAACGGATGGAGTCGGCATTAAGATCCAAGCCGGCGACAAGCTCGTCCAATTCCGAATACAATTCGATACCTTGACTGTCGGTAATAATCAGCCAGCGGGAATCCGGAGACCGGGAAATAAACGGATAGGCCTTGTCACTGATCTTCCGGGCTGCTCCGGTCAGGGAAATTCCGAAAACCCCAAATGTGTCCAGAACCAGGAAGCGATGCCGTGCCCCCCCTCGAAATACAGGCTGGGTATCCTTGGTGTAGTCGAGGTCCGGGCTGGCAAGCTTCTCTCCCTCCATTGAAAGAAGATGATATCCAGCCGGAGCGGATCGGTTCCAATCGATAAGCAGAAGGGCGGCCTCCTCCGGGTCAAAGGCTATTTGCCATGGATATAAGCTTCCGCGCCAAATCACCTTTGAGACCATGGTATCCGGATTCAGGATAGAGAGGGGCGACTGGTCAATATCATCGACGTAGTCGGGATAATAATCCGCGATGGCGTTGTCTTCCACCCATTCCTGCCAGCCGGTAATCGCATACCCGCCGGCTGCGGATGTCATGCAATACTGATCATTGATCGGAAGATCCTTTATCCCCGAATTCAATCCTTTGCCCGGCTCGGCAAGCATGAATACCGTTGAACTGTAGCATCCCCATTTGTCTACAATCGGCGGAATTCCGGTTTCGAGGAGAATTCTCCTGGAATCCGGCGACCACAACAGCTTTACGATATCACCGCGCGATTTCGTCAGTTGATGGACGGCTTTGGATATCGCATCAAAGACATACAAATCCACGGAGGCGCCGGTTGGATTTGCCGTGAAGGCCAGGTAGCGGCCGTCGGGGGACCACGAGTGAACCCCCGACCAGTAAAACAAACCGCATTCATAGCAAACATCCATGTACGCATCTATCGTTTCTTTCGAAGCGATCAGACCCAACGGCTGGACCGTTCCATCAGGAATATGCACTACGGATAAATGAAAATCCCGGGGATTATATTCCCCCATGATTCCTTGAGAGGTGCCGACCAAAACCCATTCACCGGTCGGGGAAACGGATTCCCACTCCATTCCCTCCGGGATATCGAGTGTTTTCCTTCCGGAACCATCCGGATTCATAACGACGATGGCGCTTCCGGCCCGATAGAGCAGGTACCGTCCCTGCGGGGCAAGGTCCGGCCGTTGGGCGGCGGATGGGGAATTCGTAGCGGATAAGGCTGTTGACGGATCAGGTATTGCGGAAATTGTCGAGGAATCGGCCGGCGCATCGGTCGCGGTAACGGCAAGCGGGGTTGGATTGGGCGAATCCAGCGCCGTCCCGGTTTTCGACGGCGATGATCCGTTTGATATTGCGGCGCCCTCGCTTGTCACGGGAAGGATGGATGGAGGCGGACCGGATTGCGGAGCACAGGAACAGGAGTATGCCAGAAGTAAAAGAAGTGCCAGTCTCTTCATCGTATCCCCTCCCCGACCGGATGGTTATGTTTCCATTGTAGTAATAACAGGTTGCCGAATTGTAGCCGGACCGTTACGGTTTGGAAACACGGCATGCAGAATTCCGGTTATTCTTTTCCGATAAGGCCCTCGATCTCCTCCAAATGCATCCGCTTGTGCTCGAAGCGGGTCAGATGGACCGCCGTCCCAACCGCCTGAATCTGCTCGGCCATTTCGGGGGTCAGATTTTCGATCAACCGGTTGATCTCGAGGGATTTTTTAACCGCCAGTTCGGCCGCCGCGCGCGGCGGGATCGCCAGGCACAAGTCCCGCGCCGCGTCGTTGATGATGTCGAGGTCCGCCGGCGACGGGCCGATCCCCTCCCGCTTCCATTTTTCAATCAGCAGAATCGCGCGCGCGTCCCAGAACGCCAGGTGCGCCAGCGCCGCGGCGGCCGTCCAACCCGCGTCCATCGGCCGCGAGAGATCATTATCCGTCAGCCGGGAAACCAGCGCCTGAAGCCGCTCATGCGCCTCCGCATTCTCCTGGATGATCGCCTGCATGCCGGAAGATTCCTTCATGTTCGCCTCGCATTCTTATTTTTGAGTTTTTTGTCCGGGAATGAGAACAGCTTTCAAGCCCGGTCCTCCACCCGCAGTTCCCACACCACGCGCCCCCACCCGCCGCACTGCAATCCGACGGCGGTCCACCGGTCCGGCGGAAGGAATTCCCGATCCCGCCGGGGCGGTTACCAGCGCCGCGGAGATGGCGATTCCAATAACCAGAACGCCGGGCTGCCAAGCCCGAGGCTGCATAGGCCGCCCATGCAAAATGGAATCTTTCCGCTGAACGGGGTGATCGAGAGCACGACAAAAACATGCCCGGCTTGCGCCGGGGAGTATAAACGATCCAATTACGCCGAACAAGCTTATCCGCTTCGTAATTCCGGCGGCGCCGGTTCTGCCCGGTTGAAGATAGCCTTCAGGCCGGCCGCAAGCCCCTGATATTTCAGGGAGACAACCAGCAGCGCGCAGAGCAGCGCGGCATGAAAGATCGCCAGGAAATCGTGGACATAATAATTCCGAAAGGCGAACATGCCCCATAAAACGCCGAGCACAAACACCCCGTAAAGCGTGGAGCCGGCCATGAGCACCGGAAGGGGGAAATTCGACCAGTGTTCGTCGAGATCCGACAACCCCACGAAGGCGATAAGGATAAACGGATAGAAATGGTACAGGTACCTTTCATGGGTTCCCGTCAATACCACATTGAAGATCAGGTTGATGAGGGCCAGATGCAGGATGAAATTTAACAGCGCCTCCCGGTCCAGATGATCCCCCCCCGCCGGAATCCGCTTGCGCGCCGCCCGCAGGGTGGAGACGGTGATCAGGGCGGCCAGGCTCAGGAAAAGGAACCACCCGATATTGACGGGGGTGATAATTTTTTCGAGGGCGGTATTGGAAAAAATGGAAAACGGGGCGGCGGAGGAACTGTCCCATGGACGGGGGAGCAGATTCCAGAGGTTCAACCCGTTGGCCGTGAGGATCCCGCCGTGCGTGCTGCGTTCGCCCCAGATCAGCTGGAGATGCGAGCGATACCCCTCCACCGGACGCAAGAACAGGTCCCACCCGAAAACAAAAATCAGGAGGACGGCGAAATGGAACAGCGAGTACCCGGCGGCATGGAGCCATTTCCGCCGCATCCAAATGGTCGTCAGGAGCAGCAATTCCAGGGACAGGAAGCTGAAGACGATCAATTGCTTGGTCAATATCATCAACGCCATCGACACGCCGGCGATTCCCAGAAACAGGAGGAAATTAATCCTCATCGACAGATGATATTTCACAAGCCACAGGAGGGCCAGCAGGAGGAAGCATTGGCTGACATTGTCAATCTGCCCCCAAAGCGCCCCCCCGGCCCAGGAGGAGACCAGCAGGCCGATCACCCCGGCCTTCACCGCGGCCTCACGGACCGATAATTCCTTCAACAGGAGGTAGATGAGGAACACGTTCAGGCCGTCGACGATCGAGAGGACCAGGCGGTAGGCCAGGGCGGGATTCGGGGCGTCCGCCAACCCGAGCAGATGGATCAAACCCGCCGTGCTGAACATTCCCACGATCGGGTAGTTGCATCCGTCGCAGTTGACATAGATGGAGGTCCAGCCTTCGCCCCAAACCCCGGCCCACCGGAAAAACTCCGGGACGTCCCAGAGGTGATACAGGTTGGGGAAAGCCAGCACCATCACGGCGGAGATGGTAACTCCGATGAAAAGAATGAAATATTCCTTAAAGGTATTCTTCTCCATTCGCCGCAGACGCTCCCGGTTGTTCCGCAGCTTAACACGCG
>CAZYSF010000359.1:0-1587 GCA_964649635.1 uncultured Anaerolineales bacterium
CAGGCGCTCGAACTCTTCCTTGTTGATTGCCATTAAAAAATCCTTTTAGGGGAATAAATCCGGTTTCGAAAAATTTTTACGGATTGCATACCCGGGAGGAAACCGCCTCCGCCGCAGATTCCCCTGCCCCGGTTGAACGCTTATTGTATCGTTTCCCCCGCGGAAACGAGCGATGCTCCTCTGGAGCCCTAGGTTCCTTATGGATCCGCAACAACCAGCGCAACGGCAAATCCATCATATCCCTTCTCCCCGACGGTCTGGATCGCCGTGGCGCTCACCCGCGGTTCGGCGGCCGCCAACTCAAGGAAACGACGGGTTCCGATAACGCCCGGATCGGTGCTATTGGGATCCGCCACCGCACCATTGCGGACTACATTATCGACCACGATCAGGCTGCCCCGGCGGGTTAGCTTAAGTGCCCAGGCGAAATACTCCGGATTATTCGCCTTGTCGGCATCGATAAACACCAGATCGAACGGCCTGGCGCGCTCGGCCGCTATTCCGGGCAGCAAATCCAGCGCCCGGCCGACGCGCACTTCGACGACGCCAGATAGTCCGGCGCGGGCGACGTTTTCGCGGGCGACCACGGCATGCCCGGGATCGGCTTCCAGCGTGATCAGACGGCCGCCGGCCGGCATCGCCCGCGCCAGCCAAATGGTGCTGTAACCGCCGAGCGTGCCGATCTCGAGAATTTTCTTCGCATTCAACATCCGCGCCAGGATCCAAAGCAGTTTGGCCTGGTTCGGCGCAACTTGAATCGCAGGCAATCCGGCTGATCTTGAAGCCTGCAGCGCCGAATCCAGCACGGAATCTGCCGGGATCAGCATTCTTTCTAAATAGAGGTCAACCGCGGTCCATCGATCCTGCATGCCAAAACCTCTTCTCCATTTCGCCCGGTTGGTCATTCCCCGGCAGGCCGCCGGATTTCGAGATGCGGAAAAAACCTCGGCACGCGGCGGCAATAATCGTCGTACGCCGCGCCGAAGCGCTGCCGGAGTTCCCGCTCCTCCAGGATCACAACGAGGTATACGATCGGGAGGCTTGCCACCCAAACCAGAAACGGACCGGAATAATTGGCAAACAGGCAATACCCAAGTACCCACAGAAGCATTTCGATATAGCGTGGGTTCCGGACCCGGCTGTAGATCCCGTCGGTCAGTAAAACGCCCGGATAATTCTCCCGGGATAATTCCGGAAATCCCGATATTTTCTTCGTGCTTAAATTCCTCAACCGGATCACCCGCAGCGTCAGCGCTCCTGCCAGGCTTAATCCGGAGAGCGCCATGGTAACCACATTTGTCCCCCAATCCGCTCCCGACAAAAACCTGCGCAGGGACCAAACCCCGATAATCCATGCCAACAATGGAGGAACCAGGCCGAAAAACGCCCATCGTCCTCCTATTCTCCGCCAAAACGCGGAGAAAGGATGGATCGCCAACCACACGAACAGAGACGGCAAATGGCTCGCCAACACGAGAAGTGCCAGACCATACCTGATGAAATCAAGACCGGTCATTTATTTTTTTCGTCGAGAATTTTTCTCCACCACGAATCTCTATGCTTTTTCTATCCCGTTAGAGAGATATT
>CAZYSF010000360.1:0-1595 GCA_964649635.1 uncultured Anaerolineales bacterium
AAGGATTACGCCCTGGCTGTGCGCGCCTCGCATCATTTGCTGCTGGCGCACGGCCTGGCAATCCCGGTCATCCGGCGCAACAGCCCGGGCGCGGAAGCGGGCATCACGCTTAACACCAGCTGGCACGTGCCGGCTTCCAACAGCATCCACGACCGCGACGCCGCCCGTCAGGGTGATATCTGGAAGCGCTGGTTTCTGGATCCGCTTTACGGCCGCGGGTATCCATCGGACCTGCAGGCCGATCTGGCCGCCAAAGGCGCGCTGCCCAACGGGCTCGATTTCGTGAAACCCGGGGATTTGGACGCGATCCGGGTTTCCACGGATTTCCTGGGATTGAATTATTACTTCCGGACCGTCTCCCGCGCCGACGTGCCCGGCAACGATCCCCAGACGGTTTTCGTTGCGGAGAAGAATCTCGACAACTACACCGAATGTGATGACTTGGAGATCTATCCGGCGGGGATGTCGGGGGTACTCAAACGGTGTTACTTCGAATACCTTCCGCCCAAAATCTACGTCACCGAGAACGGGGCAAGCTACTCCACGCCGCCCGATTCTTCCGGCCGCATTCCCGATCTGCGCCGGATCCGCTACCTCCACGGCCATATCGCCGCCTGCCGCGACGCGATCCAATGCGGAGTCCCGCTGGCGGGGTATTTCGTCTGGTCGCTCATGGATAATTTTGAGTGGAACCAGGGCTTCAAACAGCGCTTCGGCATTGTTTGGATCGACTATAAAACCGGCCGGCGCACCCTTAAAGACAGCGCGCATTGGTATTCGAAGGTAATCAAAGACAATGCGGTTGAGGAATTTGGGGCAACGGAAGAAGGGCGGGTGTCATCCTGAGGCCGAATGCATTAAGGCCGAAGGATCTGCTTTTCCAGAATTGAAAAGCAGACCCTTCGGCCGCACAGATCGCGTCCTCAGGGTGACATGTTCGGAGAGACCCTTCGGCCGCACGGATCGCGTCCTCAGGGTGACATGATTAACGATCCTGAAGCGGTAAGGATACATTCATGAAACGTCAACCGGCTTTTGCTTTTCTCGTCCTTGTCCTTCTGTCCGCCTGCGGACCCGCACCGTCGCCGACGCCGGTTCCCGATGCGTTGTTTGTGGATCCGGGCGCTTCCCTCGGGCCGATCAGCCCGTACCTTTATGGGACCAATTACGGACCGATGCACGCGGTGATGCCGGAAATGATACCGGTGGTCGAAAGCGCCGGGTTCACCGCGCTGCGATTCCCGGGCGGCGCCTGGACGGATGCGGTCGACGTTCAGCCCTTCCAAATCGACATGCTGATGGATTTCTGCCGACAGGTGGGCGCGATGCCGACCATCAGCGTGCGCCTGCTGGGCGGCAAGCCGGAAACCGCCGCCGAATTGGTGCGGTACACCAATTTGGAAAAGCTGTACGGCGTGACGTACTGGAGTATCGGCAACGAGCCGTCCATCTTCACCCTGCTCGGGCAGACCGATGAGGAGTACACCATCGAGCGGTTTAATCGGGAATGGCGCGCGATCGCCCAGGCGATGAAGGCGGCCGATCCGTCCATCCAGCTGATCGGCCCCGAGATCCATCAATGGAACGAAAGCGAA
>CAZYSF010000361.1:0-3911 GCA_964649635.1 uncultured Anaerolineales bacterium
GCAATCGCCGGCGGGGTGACCGGATCGTTCGTAAAACGGAATCCACGGAAATGCGATGACCGCATTGGTCCGGAGAAGCCAGGGGAGCGGTGATGCCGTCATTAATCGAAAAAGCCGACCTCGAGTATGCATATGAATTCATAAAACGGGTTTGCGTCGAAATCGGGCCGGGTTCGCCGTGCAGCCCGCAGGAACGCGCCCGCGCCGGCGCGGTGAAAGTGGAAATGGAAAAAGTCGCGGACGAGGTCCGCGAGGAGCCCTTCGTCTGTGCGCCCGCCGCGTTCCTCCAGTGGTTTCAGTTCGCCTCCGCCCTGGGTGTGCTCTCCGCAATCTTCTTCCACCTCGGCTTGCTCCCTTACGCTCCGTTGTTATTCACCACCCTCGGATTGGGGATTGCGGTCTTTATTTTCCTGATCCTGATCTTCGAATTCATCCTGGGCTGGGAGTTCATCGACGTTTTTTATCCGAAGAAGCCCTCGCAGAATGTCGTGGGGATCATAAAGGCGAAATCCGCTTCGACGCCTGCCCGCGCGAGCGGGAAGGCGGGACCGAAGCGAATCCTGATGTTCGGCGCGCATCATGATTCGGCTCTGCAGTTCACGTATCTGCATTATTTTAAGAATGGCTATTATGTCGCCGAAGGCATCCTGATCATCGGCGTGCTCGTTTTCGCCGCCGGCCTGCTCCTGCGCTGGCTTTCCGTAGCCTTCGGCTGGCCGTTGGAATGGCTGGTGACCGTCCTGCAGTGGTATACATGGATCGTTCTCCCGGTCAGCGTTTTCATCGGTTTCACCTTCACCGAGCGGGATAAAGGCGGCGGATCCGTGCCGGGCGCGGTCGACAACCTTTCGGCGGTGTCGATCCTGCTTGCGATCGGGCGCATCCTCGCGCGGCATCCCGAATGGCAGCCGGCCGATACGGAGATCCGGCTCCTATCCTTCGGCAGCGAGGAGGCGGGGGCGCGCGGGTCTATCGCGTACGTCCGCGCTCATGAAGCGGAGTTGAAGGCGGCGGATGCGGTGTTCGTCAATTTCGAAAGCATTTACGATCCGGAGATCGAAATCTTCACCGGCGACCGCAACGGCACGATCCGGAATTCGCCGGACGTCGTCGACGCGCTGGTGCAGGCAGCGGTGGACGAACAGGTGCCCTTCCGGGTTTCGCCTTTCCCATTCGCGGGCGGCGGGACGGATGCCATGCCCTTCCGCGAGAAAGGCATCCGCGCGGGATGCCTGTTCGGCATGCGGGTGCCTTCCCAGATGGTGCGGTTCTACCATCAGCCGGCGGACAACTACGATATCATCAATCCGGCGGCGCTGGGGAACGCCCTACAGATCGCATTGGAATTCATCCGCAGGTTCTAAACACGCGGCCGGCCGCGCCCATTCCGCCGCCGGTCCGCCGGAGGAAACCATGGCAACCATCGAACGGACAACGCGCTCCACCTCCATCGGCCAGTTGAATCCGAAGCTCCGCAAAGGGCTTCGAGAGTATTTCGAGGCGAACAAACTGGGGTCGTTGGATTCGGAAGCGCTCCGGGTTTGTGAAACCGTCACCTCGCGGGCGGGTTTCGGAAGGCTTGCCGCCTGGCTGGACGGCAGCCCGGATTTGACAGAGGTGTTGGGGCTGGTCCTGACGGATCAATACCTGCTTTGGGTACGGAGCGGCGATCGCACCGAAACAATTGTCGTCGGCGCGGATCTCAAGCAGATCCGGGTGAGGAAGTACTCGTCCCGGATTCCAAAGGAAACGGGAATTGAAATCATCGGATTTGTCGGAGTGTACGCGGACCGCGTGCGCGGCAAACTGGCGCTGGGGCCGGAAGAAGCCGCGCAGCAGTTCATGGATGAGGTGATCGGCGCCGTTGGGAAGGCCAAACCGCCGCGGAAAAGCATAATCCCATGGTTGAATAAGTAAGGGCGATCCATTGGATCGCCCTAAGTGGCGGTGATTATTCTGCATCTGGAAAGACCCTTCATGTCCGGTTTCGCGAGTGCCCCCAAATTCCTCCTGCGCCTGATCCACTGGCCGCCGCAGATCGCCTATGCGCTCGGCCTCGGGCCGCTGATCGGCCGGCTGGTGCTGCTCCTGACCACCACCGGCCGCAAGTCCGGCAAACCGCGCGTCGTCCCGCTGCAATATGAGGAGATCGACGGCAGGATCTGCCTGGGCTCCTCGCGGGGGATAAAGGCCGACTGGGTGTGCAACATCCTGGCGGATCCGCACGTGGAGGTGCGCGTCAAAGCCCGCCGGTTCAAGGGAACGGCGGAGGTGGTCACGGATGCCGCGCGGATCGCGGATTTCCTCGAAGTGCGGCTGCGCCGCCACCCGCGCATGATCGGGGCAATCCTGAAAATGGAAGGTGTGTCCGGCGCTCCCGGCCTCGCGGATTTGGAAAAATATGCGGCCCAATCCGCGATAGCGGTGATTACTCCCGAAAAATGATATCCCGCCCCGGCCGCAGGGACGGGAGGGTGGCTGAGCCTTCCGCCTCAACGGGCCAGGCAGGCGTCGGCTAGGTCGACCCGCTCCCGGAGGGGCAGAAAAAACATGATTAATGGGGTCTTCTTTTACGCCGGACATCACGTTTTTCCCCTTAAACCGCATTCCTCCCTATGACTTTCGGACGATAGCGATACAATTAGGTTAAGAACGGAAAGGCCGTGAGCAAACCCGAGGCGGATCCGGCCTTTGCGTCCAGGGGCGTATGATCCCCGGAACGGCTCCGGTGTTTTATCGGCCTGGAGTGATTGCCTAATGCGCCATTGCCCCCTCTCCGCGGTATCCATCACCCCTTCTGCACAATCATCACCGGCTGAATCCTGCCCAAGGCCGGAATACTCCGCCAAACCAATTCTGATCCGTAATTCCATAGTATCAAGACCGAGGATGTCATTGCGAGGAGCGAAGCGACCCCGGCCTACCCCAGCCGGGGCAGGCGAAGCAATCTTCTTCTTTTTTCCGAGGAGGGAGATTGCTTCGCTCCCCGGAGCCTGCCCTGAGTGCAATGAAGGGGTCGCTCGCAATGACACCTGTTTATTCCTTTTTCAGTACCCTGTTAGGGGAGCGGCCGGATGAGCCGCGCGGAAAAATCTCCGCGCGTGAATACAAACCGCCCGACGATCGGCCTGCTGATCGGCCGCCTGGGGGATATCGGCTATGCCGCGAACGTCTGGCCGGGGGTGGCCGCCGCGGCCGAGGAGCGCGACGCCAACCTGATCTGTTTTGTCGGCGGCGCGCTGAACGCGCTGCACGAGTTTGATCTCCAGCGCAACGTTGTCTACGATCTGGCAAGCCCGGAAAACGTGGATGGCCTGGTCGCCATGTCCGGTTCGATCGGGCAGTTCGTCGGGCCGGAGCGGATCATGCGGTATTACGAGCGCTTCCGCCCCCTGCCGATGGTCAGCATCGCCATGGCGCTCGAAGGCATTCCGAGCGTGCTGGTGGATAATGCCGCCGGTGTGCGCGAGGCGATCACGCACCTGATCGAGGTCCACGGTTTCCGGCGGATCGCCTTCATCCGCGGACCCGCCACCAACACGGAGGCGGAGGAAAGATTCCGCGCCTACCGCGAGGTGCTGGATGCGCACCGGCTTCCCTTCGACCCGGACCTGGTGGCGGAGGGAAATTACCTGGCGCCATCCGGAGTGGCGGCGGTCCACCGGCTGCTCGACGAGCGCAAGGCGCGGTTCGACGCCGTCGCCTCGGCCAACGATGAAATGGCGCTCGGGGCGTCGGGCGCGTTTCGGGAGCGCGGGATTCGCGTACCGGATGACATGTCGGTGGTGGGATTCGACAATGTGGAGGAGGCGCGCTTCGCCGCGCCCCCGCTCACCACGGTTCGTCAGCCGCTGTACGAGCAGGGCCGGAAGGCAACCGAGATGCTCCTGGACCTTCTGGCCGGGAAGGAC
>CAZYSF010000362.1:0-3868 GCA_964649635.1 uncultured Anaerolineales bacterium
CCGACATATTCAAACCAGTCGAAATCCGCCGTATTGGTGCTTGGTTGCCCGTTGCTGCTGGCATACATCCCGATATACGTCCCAACAAACCCTCCTGCGCAGGGTGTGCTCAGGAAATGTCCATCCACACCTGCGGCAACCGGTTGCGACGCCTCCGGCTCGGTGGCGATGAAAAAACTGAAGGCTTGCCCGTCAACCTCCACCTTGAAATAGAAACGGCGGCTTTCGATGGGAAGCTCCGCCAGCACCGTATCCATTCCGGTGGGAACCGGCAACAGCGGCACCACGGACTCACTCGCCGACCGCTTCACAAGACGGACGGTAGTCGCCGCTCCCCCCGTTATCACGAAGCGGATATGGATCTCGTTGTTCTGCAGGAGGACCAGCCCCGCGCACTCGTTTTCATGCTGGGGCTTGAACTCGAGCGCCGCTCGGGCGGTGAAGCGCATATGCTGCTGCCGCCGGCCCACAAAACTCGGAGTCGCCATATCCGTCAAGCGCTCAGGCCGCAGCTGCAAACGCAGATGCCCCGGCCGCGCGCTGAGGCTCCAGAAATCGTCACGCGGCGTCCGTAGAAAATTCCACTCCGGCGCGAGGGTCCGGGTTTCGAAATGATCACAGACGGGCCGGGAGGGCCAGCGATGTTCGGGCAAGTTCGGCGCCCGTTCCACAGATTCAACCCGCCCGCGGCCGGGAGCAACGACGGGCCAGCCATCCTCCCAACGCACCGGCACCAGAAAGGTCTCGCGGCCGAGGTTATAGAAGTATCCCCCGTAGGGCCGCATGGCCAGCAATACCATCCACCACTCGCCGGATTGGGTTTCCACAAGATCCGCGTGCCCCGTTCCCACAATCGGGTAGTCCAGCCCCAGGTGGCGATGGGTCATGATCGGGTTGCGGCGATTCGCTTGATAGGGTCCGTCAATCTTTGCGCTGCGCGCAATCGTCACGGCATGATCGTGTCCCGTTCCCCCTTCGGCGATCATCAAATAGTATTGCCCGTTGATTTTGTAAAGGTGAGGCCCCTCGGCCCACGTTGCATCCCGGGCTGCCCCCTCCCAGAGCACACAGGGCTTGCCGATGAGGCGCATCGCATCCAAGTCCAGCTCCTGGAGCCATATTTCGGTATGGCCTTCATACCGGCCGTTGGCTGCCTCCCGGTTGCCGACATACCAAGCGCGGCCATCGTCGTCAAAAAGCAGGGAAGGATCAATCCCCGGGGCGTTTTCCAGCCAGTATGGCTCCGACCACGGCCCGGCCGGATCGGCCGCCTTCACAATAAAATTGCCCGATTTTGAAGTTCCACCCACCAGGGTATTGATCACGTAGAAAGTTCCCTTGTGATAGCGGATGGTCGGCGCATACAACCCGCCCGAGGCGTACACGCCATCCAGGGGCAACTGCGAGGGCCGGTCCAAGACATGCCCCAACGGGCGCCAGTGGATGAGGTCGCGGCTGTGGTAAATCGGCAGGCCGGGAAAATATTCAAACGTGGAGTTGACCAGGTAATAGTCCTCGCCCACCCGGCAGATGGAGGGGTCCGGATGAAAGCCCGGCAGAATAGGGTTGCGAAAAGTAACCGGCATGGATTGCACCTTTCGGCGAAACATATAATCCGGCGGGACCGGGGCGACCGCAAAGCCCCCCCAAAGCAAGAAGTCGGAAGTACGTAATGATCGACTGCCCCGCGGAAGAATTTAATTTTCCTGTTTGCAGGAATATTTGTGGCATTTTACGAGCACATCGTCAACGTAAATATCTATTGGCGACGTGCCTCTGCAGTTTTCCGTAGCATCCGGGCATCGGCCCGCAAATTTGCATCCCCGCCGCATGTACTCTTCCTGTTCCAATTCCGTAAGTTTGACGGAGCTGGTCCAGCGTTTGTTGGGATCCGCTTCGGGAATGGAATCACGGAGAAGCTTGGAGTAGGGATGGCTGGGAGTCATCAATACCTGCTCCACCGCCCCCATTTCGACTATGTTGCCGCGGAACATGATGGCGATCCGGTCGCTGACGTAATAAGCCGTCGCCAGGTCGTGCGTGATGTAGAGGATGCTCACACCCAATTCATCCCTGAGCTTTTTGAACAGGTTGACAATCGACATGCGCAGGGAGGCATCGACCATCGAAACCGGCTCATCCGCAATGATCAGTTTCGGATCCGTCACCAGCGCCCGGGCGATGGAAATCCGCTGGAGCTGCCCGCCGGAAAATTCACTGGGGTATTTTCCCGCGAATTCCTGATGGGTCAGCCCCACCAGGCGCAATTTTCGATCAATCCAATCGATGGCGGCCTTCTTTGAACCGGCCAGCCGGAAATTCCGGACGGTTTCGTAGAAGTAGGAATCCACCGTGCGCAGGGGGTTGAACGTGCAGAACGGATCCTGGAAGATCGCTTGCACGCCTTGGGTTTTCCAGACCTTCTCCCCGCGGGTCTGCGGCTTCCCGTCATGGAAGATAATTCCCGAGGAGGGTTCTTCAAATCCCAGGATCATGTTCGCCGTGGTGGTTTTACCGCAACCGCTCTCGCCGGCCAGGGTGAAAATCTCCGCCGGCTTGATGTGAAAGTTGACGCGATCCACGGCGGTAAAGACGATCCTGGCGATCACATTGCCCTGGGAGTACCGTTTGGTCAGTTCTTTTACCTCAAGCAGCGTTTGCATGTTTCTCATCTCCATACAACCAGCAGGCGACCTTATGGTTTTCCGCCGGATGTGAGAAGTCCGGCATCCGCTGGCGGCAAATATCCATGACCTTTGGGCAGCGCGGGTGGAAGGGGCAGCCGTCCGGCAGGTCCGCCAGTGACGGAGGACTGCCGGGGACGCTGCTGCGTAGATGTTTATCGCCGAATTTGGGGAGCGAGTTGATCAAGAACTGGGTATATGGATGCCGGGGCTGGCCGAAGATCCGCTCCGTGGCCGCCTCTTCCACGATCTTCCCGGCATACATGATGCCGATCCGGTCGGCGATGTTGGCCTGCACGCCCATATCATGGGTGACGATGACGATGGTGTTCTTCAGGTTTTTCTGAATATCCATCATCATCTGGATGACGCCCCGCTGCACCACCACATCCAGCGCCGTGGTGGGTTCATCGCCGATCATGATCCGCGGTTTGAGCAAAGCCGACAGGGCGATGGTCACGCGCTGGCGCATTCCGCCCGATAACTGGTGGGGGTAGACATCGAGAACATTCTGGGGCAAGCCGAATTCCAGGATCTGTTTGCGGGCCCGCTCGAAGATTTCTCTGCGCTCCGGTCCCCGGACGTGGCTCGCGATGAAATCCATGTACGTTTCTTTAATCTTCAGGACCGGGTTGAGGACGCTCATGGACCCTTGCGGAATAGTGGAAATAAATTCCAGCCGCAACCTTCGCTTTTCCTCCGGCTTCAGCGCGGTGGCATCGACTTCCTTTCCTCCATTGATGCGGTAATAAATCTTGCCGCTGATCAGGCGCTGGGGCGGCATGATATCGTTATACAGCGCTTTCAGCAGCGTGGTCTTGCCGCAGCCGCTCTCCCCCGCGATGCCGTAAATTTCGTTTTCGTAGATCTTCAGATCCACATCATTAACAGCTTTGATGATCTTCTGCTTGCCATACATCTCCAGCACGTAGTAGGAATGAAGGTGGTCAGTTCGCAGGGTGGATATTTTCTCGTTGGTCATTTCTGCGTCTCCACGACTACACCCCAACCCGCTGGATCCGAGTGCGCGGATCCAAATATTCGCTGATGCTGACCGAAAGCCAATAGAGAGCGATAAACATGAAGACCGCCAGAACCACTGGAGTGAGGACCCAATTCCAGCGTCCCAGGAACATCGCCTGGTAGGTGATCGCCCAATTCAGGATTGTGCCCAGGGTGGGAAT
>CAZYSF010000363.1:0-12830 GCA_964649635.1 uncultured Anaerolineales bacterium
CCGGGCGCATATTTCATCACGATCGTGGCGCACAGGCGTTTGTATTTATTCGGGGAAATTATCGACGGGGTGATGCGGTTGAACGATTATGGGGAAATCGCGCGCGCGGAATGGTTGAAAACGCCGTCCATCCGTCCAAAAATCGCGTTGGACGAATTCCAAATCATGCCGAATCATTTCCACGCCATTGTAATGATCATGGATTTCGGCAATCCCGTCGGGGCGCAGCGACGCTGCGCCCCTGCGGATTCGTCCAAATTGATTGTTTTTCCCAATTCAATCGGCGCGATCATCCGTGCGTATAAATCCGCCGTTACATATCATATCAATCACACCCGCCATATCCCCGGCGCACCGGTCTGGCAATGCAATTATCACGATCATATCGTCCGCAACGAGGACGAATTGCGGCGGATCCGGAAATATATCCGCAACAATCCCTTGCGATGGGATATAGATAAAGAGAATAAGTAAGGGCGCAGCCTCGCTGCGCCCCAACCTTCGCTGCGCCCCAACCTCCGCTGCGCCCCGACAATCATCGCCATCCCGTACGGGCGCAGCCTCGCTGCGCCCCAACCCTCGCTGCGCCCCTACCCCCGCTTGCGCTTCTCTTCCCGATCCTCTTCGGTTTTGCGCAATGCCTCGGCCCGCTGGACCCGTTGCTTGTCCTGCTCCAGCTCGACCTGGCGCAGTTCCTCCTGCCGCTGGATCCTTTGTTTATCCTGTTCCTGCTCGAGTCCCCGCCGCCCGCCCTGGAGCTGGTCCTGCTTTCGCTTCTCTTCCCGCTCCACTTCGGTTTTCCGAAGTTCTTCCTGGCGCACGAGGCGCTGCTTATTCTGCTCGATCTCGAGCTTGCGCAGCTCCTCCTGCCGAACGAGGCGCTGCTTATTCTGCTCGACCTCGAGTTTGCGCAGTTCCTCCTGCCGCACGAGGCGCTGCTTGTTCTGCTCGATCTCGAGCTTGCGCTGCTCCTCCTGCCGCTGGAGGCGGTCCTTCTCCTGCTGCTGCTCGAGTTTCGCGCGGTCCGTCTGCGGCCAGGTGGAGGCGGGGGTGTTGTTGGGTTTATCGTCGGGTGTCATCTATCTCTCTCCGTTGAGATTATCTTGTCGGGGCGCAGCGCCGCTGCGCCCTTACGTTACTGGGCGAGCCAGTGGCTCGCCCCTGCGGCGATCATCTCTCTTGTCGGAGCGCAGCGTCGCTGCGCCCTTACTCATATGATGGTCGAGTAGCCCGCGGTTTTTGCGGGCGTATCGAGACCTCTCGCTTGCCCGGTGATCTCGATACGCAAAGAGCGCTACTCGATCACCTCCTTCCACACGCCCTTACCTGCGCATCGCCTGATACAGCGGTTTCAACCGGTCGTACATCTTCAGGTAGACCTTCCGGTACAGCTCATCATACACCTCATGGACCCGCGGGTCCGGCTCGAACTGGTCGCGGATGCGCGTCATCGCCTTCACCGCCGCCGGGAAGTCCGGGTGCAGCCCGGCCCCGACCGCCGCGTCGATCGCCGCGCCCAGCCCGCTGGCTTCATATACATGCGGGCGCGCGGCCGGCAGGCCGAAGATGTCGGCCGTGAGCTGCATCGCCGCGCGGCTCTGGCTGCCGCCCCCCGCCACCCGCAGCTCGGTCGGGCGCACGCCGCTGCGCTTCGCCGTCCGCTCGGCTCCCTCGCGCAGCGCATAGGCCAGGCCCTCCAGGATCGCGCGGTAGAGGTGGGCGCGGGTATGCACGTCGCTGAACCCAACGATCGCGCCGCGCGCCTCGGGCCCGGGCGAGCGCAGCCCCGGCGACCAGTATGGCTGCAGCACCAGCCCCTGCGAGCCGGGCGGGACGGCGTTGACCAGCTCGTCGAACAGCTCCTCCGGCTGGACGCCGCGCTCCTTTGCGATTTTTTCCTCGCGCAGGCCGAATTCGTTTTTAAACCAGTTGACCATCCAATAGCCGCGGTTGATCTGCAGTTCGAGATCGTACGCCCCCGGAACCGCCGACGGGTAGGGCGGGATGAGCGGGACGATCTCGATGTAGCGCTTGTGGGTGGTGTTGATCGTGGCCGAGGTGCCGAAACTCAGGCAGCCGAATTCCGGCTCGATACAGCCTGCGCCGAGCACCTCGCAGGCCTTGTCGGCCGCGGCGGCGATCAGCGGCACTCCGGCGGGAATGCCGGTGGCTTCGGCCGCTTCGGGCGTGATCTCCCCCAACCGTCCGGTCGGCGGCACCAACTCGGTCAGCAGCGCCGGATCGATCGGCAGCGCCTGCCACTTCCAATCCCAGGAAGCCGCCCAGCGCTGCTTCTCGTAATCGAACGGCATATACCCCACCTGGCTGGCCACCGAATCGACATACCGGTCCGTCAGTCGGTGGACGAGGTAGCCGGAGAGGAACAGGTATTTAAATGTATCCTTCGCCACCTCGGGCTGATGTGTGCGAATCCAGTTCCACTCGCCTTCGGCCTGCAGGTACGCCACCGTCTCGCTCGCCCCGGCGACGGCGAACGCCGCGCCCCACAAGCCGCCCACCGGCGGGAGGCCCTCGGTCCGGCGCTGGTCGAGCCAGACGATCGCCGGCCGCAGTGGCCGGCCGTTTTTATCCAGGTTGATCATCGTCGAGCGCTGGGTGGTGAGCGCGGCCGCGGCGATGCCGGATTTTTCGACGCCGTCCATCCGCCAAAGGTCGCGGCACGCCTTGCACAGCGCCTCCCAGTACACGTTCGGGTTCTGCTCCGCCAGCCCCGGCGCGGTCGAGTAGTACGGCTCGATCGGGACGCGCGCCATCGCCAGCAGATTGCCGCGCGGGTCAAAGAGGAGCGCGCGGACGGATTGCGTGCCGTTGTCGATCGCGAGCAGGTTTTCCGGCGTCATGAAGATGGCTCCTTGTTGGGGCGCAGCGTCGCTGCGCCCTTACGATCCGGTTGGGGCGCAGCGTCGCTGCGCCCTTGCAATCTATCCCCGCATCCCCCACCGCTTCGCGCGCTGCTCGCCGCTCATTTCCAGCCCGAGCGTGCCGCCCGGGTTGAGGATGGCGTGCGGATCGAAGTGCGCCTTGAGCGCGCGGACCGCATCCATGCAGGCCGGGCCGATCTGCGCCTCGAGCCATGGGCCGGTCTGCTTGCCGATCCCGTGATGATGGCTCATCGCCGCGCCGGATTCGCGGATAGCCTCCAGGACGCCGTACTGCATCCGCAGGTAATCATCGGTGCCGTTAAGCCGCGCGATGAAGATGAAATAGAGGTTGGTCCCCTGCGGGTAGGCGTGTGAAAGATGCGTCATGCAGATCGTTTGCGGGCGGCTCTTGACGAACGCCCGTACTTTGGCATGCACTTCCTCTGCCTGCTCCCAGCGCACGGCGCATTCGAGCGTGTCGATCACGATCCCGAAGTCGTTCAGGTCCTCGCGCAGGTACGGGTCGGTGAAGCGGGTGCGCTCCCAGCTTTGCGTCACGCCGAACGGCGTGAGCGGGAAGGCTCCGCGCCGCCGCGCGATCGCGCCGACCTTGCGCGCCACGAGCCTGGCGTAATCGCGGTCGCCGTCGGCCGATCCGAGCATCAGGCAGCGCCGCATCGGCGCAAACCTGAGCGCGCGCAGCAGGCTATCCGCGGGCGTTCCGTGGATGTGATACATCCGCATCGCCACGTCCGTCTCTTCCGGATCCGAAAGCCGGAACACCGACGGCCGGCCGAACTCGCCCTGCAGCGCCTCGCGCGCCGCGGCGAGCCCCTCCTCCCAGGTGCGGAAGAGGAACGCGTAGCGGCGGGTGTTCTCCGGCTGATGGCGGAACACGCGCAGCGTGACCGCGGTCAGCACGCCGAACGCGCCTTCCGAGCCCATCATCATTTGGTTGAAGTCCGGCCCGGTCGCGCAGCGCGGATAGGCCGGCGTGGAAAGTTTTCCGCGCGGCGTCGCGTACTCCTGCGCCAGGACGATATCCTCGATCTTGCCGTAATAGGTGGAATTCTGGCCCGCGCCGCGCGTGACCGCCCACCCGCCGACGCTGGAATATTGGAACGATTGCGGAAAATGGCCGCAGGTGTAGCGCCGCTTCGCCGCAAGCGTCGCGGGCGCATCGTGGAGCGCGGCTTCGAGCGCCGGCCCCATCATCCCGGCCTCGACTGTGATCGTCTGATCGACTTCGTTGAAGGCGACCACCTTGTTCATGTGCCGGCTCATATCCAGGCACACGCCGCCGCTAACCGCCTCGCGCCCGCGCGTGACGGTCGAGCCGCCCCCGTACACGTAGAGCGGGATCCGCTGCGCGTCACAGTATTCGACGAGCGCCTGCACCTCATCCGCGGTCCGCGGGGCCAGAACCGCATCCGGAAGATTCTCGATGATGTGTTCGCGCAGCCGCAGCGCGTCGAACGCGCCCGCGCCGTAGGAGGCGCGCACGCGCGCGTACGCCGCGGTGTCGATATTTTCCGCCCCGACGATCCGCTCGAACGCCTGCCGGTGCGCGGCATCCAGCCGGGCGGGCGCCTCGAGGTCGAACTTCTCCATCCCGGTCCGCTGCGGTGTTTCAAAATCCGCATCGGTCATGCCGAAGGCTTCTTTAACCAGCGCGTACATCCCGCGGTTGGGGTGGCGGAACCCGTTCGGATCGCCCCATTTGAAAAGGGACCGGTACGAATCCGCCGCAGCGGGTTGGTCGATCCAATGAGGGGCGGTTTTCGGTTGGGGCATCAATGCTCCTGTCAGGCGTAGCAATGTCATTGCGAGGAGCGAAGCGACGAAGCAATCTCCTTCCTATTCAAGGGGGAGATTGCTTCGTCGGCCCGAAAAAGCCGGGCCTCCTCGCAATGACAATAATCTATGTATTCCCCACAGTCACCATTCCCCCGGCGGCGCGTATGCCCGGCGCCACAACGCGCGGTAGGCATCGGCCTCATGCTGCCAGCGCTTCTCGTCCCAGCCGAGTTCCTCCCGGCAGGTGGAGCGGATGCGTTCCATCTTGCCCTGCGCGCCCTCCGGCATTGTCAGCCCCAGGCGCGTCCGGCGCAGGAGCAGATCCTCCAGATGGATCACGCCCTCGGCGCGCGCGGCCCAGCGCAGTTCCGCCCACAGCGTGGGTGTTTCGCCGACCGGCTGCAGCTCGCCCGCGCGCGCGGCGCGCAACAGGCCCGGCGCGGCGTGCCCGTACCGCCCGAGCAGGCGCACCTGCTGCGGCACACCCAGGCCCGCGCCTTCGGCCAGGCTGGTGAATTCGCCGAATTCCAGTTCGTCCAGCGCGCGCGGGCGGCGTTCGGGGCGCACCCGGCCGGGCAGCCGCCGGCGGATGAAATTCAGAGTCCGGCAGGCCATGTGGCGGTACATCGTCAGCTTCCCGCCGGTGATCGTGACCAGGCCGTCCTCGTCCCACAGCACCTCGTCGCGCGATTCCTTCGACGGATTCTTTTTTCCGGTATCGAGCACCGAGCGGAAGCCGGTCTGCGTCGAGCGCACATCGCGCCGCGTCAGCTTCAGGCATCCGAACGCGCGCTCCACCGCCGCCATCAGGTATTCCACCTCGGCCTCGCTTATGCGCGGGTCGGTTTCCATTTCGTCGCGGTGGTCCACGTCGGTATTCCCGACGATCGTCACGCCTTCCCACGGGAAGATGAGGATGTAGCGCCGGTCTGCCGGGTGCTGGAAGGTGACCTCGCGGTCGATGGGGAGTTTATCGTGAGGGAAGAACAGATGGCTGCCACGCAGCCGGCGCAGGCGCGGTTTCCGGCCGGTCTTTTCGCGCAGGTCGTCGGCCCAGGCGCCGGTGGCGTTGATCACGACCGCCGCGCTCGCTTCGGCCGTGCGGTTGTTGACGAGGTCGCGGATCTGGGCTCCGCACACGCGCTTATCCGGCCCGCGCAGCAAGCCCTCGGCCCGCGCGTAATGCAACGCCTTCCCGCCCGCGCGCACGCCTTCCTGGATCACCCGCAGGACCAGCCGCGCATCGTCGGTTTGCGCGTCGAAGAACCGGTAACCGTCCGCCAGAACCTCGTTCGCCGCGATCGGGCATAGCCGCTCCACGGCGGCCGCCGAGAGGTGCCCGTGCTGCCACTTTCCGGCGATCGTGTCGTAGACCGCGAGGCCGAGCCCGATCACCCAGCCGGGCGGCATGTCGCCTTTGTACGCCAGGAGCAGGATCCTGAGCGGGTCGATCAGCCCGCGGCCTTCTTTCAGCAGCCGCTGCCGCTCGCGGACCGAATCCACCGTCAGCATCACCTGCCCGGTGTTGAGGTAGCGCAGCCCGCCGTGGACCATTTTGGAGGACCGGCTCGAGGTGCCGCTGGCGAAATCGCCCGCCTCCACCAGCAGCGCGCGCAATCCCTCGTGCGCGGCCTCGCGCAGGATCCCCGCCCCGACGATCCCCCCGCCGATGATCAGCACGTCCCAGGGCCCGGAGATCCCGTCCCACACGGAGTCGCGATCGGCGATTGGCTGCATCGAGGCTCCTTCTTTGTGAAAAAAAAATACCGCGGAGGGCACAAAAATCACTACGAAATGCTTTGTGGATTATGTGCTTTTTGTGGCAAAAAAGAAAGTCCGATAGACTTCCGGATCGCTATCGGTCAATAGGCGGAACAATGGACCCCGGCTTGAACCACCCCCGCTTCCCTGCAAAATTCGCAGGGCAGGCGCAATCATCCCGGCTCATGGATCAAATAAAGCCGGGATGCTCCCCCCTTCGCGAAACCATCGCACCGAAAGATCACCGGCGCTCATCGCTTCGAGGGCAAGCGCGGGGGCAGGCGCCGGGGTGACGACCCTTCGGCCATCGCCCTTCTCGATGGTCGAATATCGATCTTCCTCGTGTCCCTCATGGACCCCGGCTAAGACCACGCCGGGGTGACGACCCCTCGGACATCGCCCTTCTCGATGGTCGATGGTCGATGGTCTATCGTCGACCGTCGATGGTCGCTTCTCCCCCTTGCCGGAACTGCGTCTCATACAGGTTCGAATACAATCCGCCCGCCTCAATCAGCGCATCGTGCGTCCCGCGCTCGACGATCTTTCCGCGGTCCATCACCAGGATCAGGTCGGCCGAGTGGATCGTGCTCAGCCGGTGGGCGATGACGATGTTGGTGCGCCCGGCCATGACCCGCTTGAGCGCCTCCTGGATCAGCGCCTCGGATTCGCTGTCGAGGTGGCTGGTGGCTTCATCCAGCACGAGGATGCGCGGATTCTTGAGGATCACGCGCGCCAGCGAGATGCGTTGTTTCTCGCCGCCGGAAAGCCGGTAGCCGCGCTCGCCGACGATCGTATCGTACCCGTCCGGCAATCCGGCGATGAAGGCGTGGATGTTCGCCGTTTGCGCCGCCTGCTCGATCTCCGCCTGCGTGGCGTCCGTCTTGGCGTAGGTCAGGTTGGTGCGGATTGAATCGTGGAAAAGATAGGCCTCCTGCGTCACCATCCCGACCGCGGCCGATAGTTCCGCCAGGCGCAGATCGCGCAGATCGCGGCCGTCGAGCAGGATCCGCCCGGCGATCGGGTCGTACAGGCGCGGGATGAGGTACGTCAGCGTGGTCTTGCCCGCGCCCGAAGGCCCGACCAGCGCCACCAGCCTCCCCGGCGCGGCGCGGAAGGAAACATCCTCCAGGACCGTCCCGCGCGCCCGGGGATCGCTCTCCGCTTCGGGCTCCTCCGGCGCGGGTGCTTCGGGCTTCGCCCCTTCGGGCGCGGAAAACACCGCGGTCACGGCGTCCATCCCAAAGCGCTTTACGCCGCTGAGCAATCCCCTTTCTTCCGTGGAGTAGCGGAAGGAGACGTTCTCGAATACCAGTTCGCCCTTCACATCCCGCAGCGGAGGCGCGCCTTTCTTCTCGGGAATATCCTCCGGCAGGTCGAGGACTTCAAACACGCGCTCGAAACTCACCACCGAAGTGGCGAATTCCACCGGCGCGTTGGCCAATCCCTGCAAGGCGCCGTACAGCCGGTCGAGGTACGCGCCGAACGCGACGATCGTCCCGATGGTGAACATCTTGAGGATGACCAGCCACCCGCCGAATCCGTAGATCAGCGCGGTGCCGATCGCGGCCAGGAGCCCCATGAAGACGAAAAACGCCGCGCCGATGACCGCCCGGCGGATCCCGAGGTCGCGCACTTTTCCCGCGCGCTCGCGGAAGCGGGCGCTTTCATCCTTCGCGCGCCCGAACAGCTTCACCAGCAGCGCGCCGCTGATGTTGAGCGTCTCGTTCATGTGGGCGTTCATCCGCGCGTTGTTGTCCATCTGCCGCCGGGCGATATCCCGCAGAGTGTCGCTCAAGCGCCGCGAAACCAGGATAAACAACGGCAGGATGGTCACGCCCAGGAGCGTCAGCCGCCATTCCAGCGAGAGCATCACCCCCAGGAGCACCGCCGCCTGCACGAAATTGGTGACGATGTTGACGATCGTGTTCGAGATCGCGTTTTGCGCGCCGATCACGTCGTTGTTGAGCCGGCTCATCAGCTCGCCGACCTTGGTGTTGGTGAAGAACCGCAGGGACATGCGCTGGAGTTTTTCGAACAGCGCCACGCGCAGGTCGTAGATTACGCCTTCGCCGATCCCGGCGTTCAACCGGCGCTGGATCACCCCCGTCACGCCGTGCAGGACCGGCACGAGAAACAACCCCAGCGCCAAGAGGATCAGCCGCTGCAGGTCCCCGGCGGGCAGGACCTTGTCGATCATCTCGCGGAAGATAAGCGGGGAGACGAGCGAGAGCCCGGCGTTGAACAGGATCAGGAACAGCATGCCGGTAATTTGTCTCCAATACGGGAGGGCGTAGGTCATCACCCGCCGCAGCAGCGCGCGGGTCACCGTTGGTTTTTTGTCTTCCGGGTTCAACATCGCCATCCGGCCAAATCCGTGCATGAATTCTCCTTATGTCCCGGAACCGGGACTCCGGTATTGTAGCCCCTTCCCGCGGCCGCCGCGTCGGGTGGGAAAAGCGTCCCCTTGATGACCGGCGATGATAATTGGTAATATTTGATGATCATGAGGAAGCTGTTGCGGCGGGCGAAATCCCCCGGTCCGGATAATCCACGACCCTGCGGCGCAATCCCGGGGCGGCCCGCCCCCGCCCGCCGCCCCTTCAACCCGGCCCGCTTCGGCATCCTGTTCCTTTTCCTCGCGCTCCTTCAGGGCTGCAGATCGCATCCCGCCGCCCAGGGAGTTTACGTGCTCGGTATCCTGGCGGTCGTGCGCGATACCCCGACTCCAACGCCCTTCCAGCCGCGCGCGCCGGCGCATCTGCGCTTCACGCTCAGCTCCCCCACCCCTACTCCCATCCCCACCGCCACGCCGGCGCCATTGGAATGGTACGAGTACCCGGTCATCCCCAGCGTGAGCGACCGCGCGCGCGAGGTGTACACCCAGGGCCTGACAATGGGGAATAATCCGCTGGCTTTTTCGGTGATCGGCGATTGCGAGGCGGTCCCCGCGCGCTTCTTCGGCGTCTTCGATTCCAATCCCCCCAATTACCGCCTGGGCGAGTACGCCTACCTCCAGCCGACGATCGACCGGTTCGCGGGCAATTTCAACCGGATCAGCCGCGCCGCGCACGACAGTTTCACCACATCCTCGGTCCTCTCCCCGCTGTGGGCCCACCCGGGCTACTGCGCCCCGGGCGAAACGCCGCTGGATTGCGAACTGCGCATCAACCGGCCAAGCATAGCCTTCCTCGTGGTCGGGACGATGGATTACCTGAACCCGCCGCGCTTCGAGCCGCAAATGCGGATCATCCTGGATACGCTGATCGCCCACGGCACCGTCCCGATCCTCTACCTGAAGGCCAGCAACTGGGAGGGGAACTGGAGCATCAACGCCACCGTCGCCCGGCTGGCCTACGAATACCAGATGCCGCTGTGGAATTTATGGCGGGCGGTCCAGCCGCTGCCGTGGCACGGCCTACGGGCCGACGGCATGCACCTTACCTGGTGGTACAACTATTTCGACGACCCGTACGCGATGACCTTCGGATTCCCCTGGCGCAATCTCACCGGGCTGCAATCCCTCGACACCGTCTGGAACGGGCTGAACGGATCCCAGCCGTTTGATCCGGCCGGAGCGCCCGCCGGCGCCTCCGATTGAATTCCGGATTATCTGCCCGGCGCGAATTTACCAGGGCGACCCGGTGCCTGCCCCAGTAGGGGCGGCCGAATGGGTCGCCCCTACTGCCTTTAATTTATAATGGATCGCGTACAACGGAGGGCAGGATGCGAAAAATAAAATTGATGCCGTTGGCCGCCGTTGGGTTCTTCCTCACCGCGTGCGCGCTGGCCGCAACCCCCGAACCGACTGCCACGCCCACGCCGGCTCCCCCCACCGCCACCGATACGGAGGTGCCTCCCGCTCCGACCGCGACCCTCACGCCGACCGATACCCCAGCCCCGTCCGCGACTCCCTTCGCCCCGTTCCATGTGATCATTGCCTCGACCGACGCCGCCAACTTGCGCGCCGGGCCCGGGTTTCACTTCCTGATCCTGAAGGTCCTGAAACCGGGAACCCAGGCGCTGCTGATCGGGCGCTCGCTGGGAAGCGAATGGTTCCTGGTGGAAGCCGCCGGCTCCACCCGGGGTTGGGTCTTCGGAAAATTGCTGAAGCAGAACGAGGATCTTTTCAACGCACCGGTCGTCGAGCCGGAGAACGCCAGCCTGATCCGCGGCCGGGTATTGGATGCGGCCGGAACGCCCATCAATGGGATCGGCTTCACCGTCCGGTTGCGGACTTCTCCGGACAGCCCCGCCAATGTTGTGCTGACGGATTCCAGCGGCGTGTTTTATTCGTACCTGCCGTATATGGGCGGCGTTTGGACGGTCACCCACAACGCCGTCGCCTGCGATAGCATCGTCTGGTTCGATGCGCAATGCGAATATTATAAAAAGGGGTATCTGGGCATCGTTGAACCACCCGCGCGGGATGTCCGCCTGCCGCAGGACGGAATTCTGGAGTTCACCTGGAAATAACGGCAACGGGGATCCTTTCGGAACCCTAAGGGTTGGGGTAACCTTTCGGAACCTTTAGGGTTGGCAGAACCTTACGAAAATCCGTCTTTGCCTGCCGGCCCGCCATGCTCGGATGCATCATCCCAACCACCAAAAGGAGCAACCCATGAACGGAAAAAATCTGCTGATCGCAAGCCTGGTCGGCGCCGTCGCGAGTCTGCTGGCCGTCAATGTTCCGTTCGTCAATTTGATCAACTGTCTGCTGTGCATCGGCTTCTGGGGCAGCGCGGTCCTCGCCGTGTGGATTTATACGCGCCTGACCGGCCCGGTCACGCTCAAAGACGCGGTGATCATCGGGCTGGCAACCGGCCTGGCAACGGGCATCCTCGGATTGGCGCTGAGCTTCATCGGCCTGGCCGGCGGCGCGGCGATCGCCAATTCGATCCAGACCCTCGCCCCGGACGCGGAGATCGACATCCCCGAAGGATCCGGATTGATCTTCAATCTGGCCGGCGTTCTGGTCGACATCGTCTTCGGCGCGGTCGGCGGGTTAATCGGCGGCTTGCTGTTCCGGAAGAAACAATAGGTATTTTTAATGGGCGTAAAGGAAGTCCAAGCCAAGAGTATCCTTCAAAAAAGCGGCCTGCCGGGAATCGATTACGTGATCAATCCGTACACCGGGTGCGTGCACGGATGCGTCTACTGCTATGCCCGCTTCATGAAACGGTTCACCAACCACGCCGAGCCGTGGGGGTCGTTCCTGGATGCGAAGGTCAATGCCCCGCAGCTCCTCGCGGACCGGCTGGCGCGGCGGCGGGTTCCCCTCACCGATCGCGTGTTCCTCTCCAGCGTGACCGACCCGTACCAGCCGCCGGAAAAGCAATATGGATTGACCCGCCGGATCCTCGAAGTGCTCGCGCAGCACAAAGTCCCGGTATCGATCCTGACCAAATCCGACCTCGTCCTGCGCGACGCGGATATCCTCGCCCGGTTTTCCGACGCCGAGGTCGGGATGAGTTTCGGCGTTTCGGACGATGAGTGGTCGCTGCTCCTCGAACCGCGCGCCTCGCCGCCCTCGCGCCGGCTGGCCGCGCTGCGCGAACGCGGGATCGGGACCAATGCCTTCGTCAGTCCGTTCATTCCGGGCATATCGGATATTCATCGCATCGTCGAGGCGCTCGCCGGCGCGGTCGCCGAGTTCGGGGTCGAAGCGATCAACACCCGGGCCGGGACCTGGGCGGGGACGCTGGCCGTCATCACCCGGCGGGATAAGGCCCTGGCGAGGGAGAGCCACCGCCTCGCCTCCGACCCCCAATACTGGCGCGCGCTGGAGACGCAGGCCCGCCGGCTCGCCGCGCAGGCCGGGATGGAACTGACCGGTTTCTTCCATCACCGGGACGCGATGGGGCGGGAATGACGGCCGTGAAAAAGGGCTTTCTTTGCGAGCCGCAGTCTCGAGCGAAGCGGGAGCGGCGTGGCAATCTCCCCCTTTGTTAACGCAGTAGATCGCCACAAAGAACACAAAAAAATATTTGTGCACTTTGTGCTTTTTGTGGCAAAAATAATTATGATATGGTTGTCTACAAATCGTTCTCCCCTACGCCCTCTCGGCCCGCCCGGGCCGAGCCGCCTGGCAGGAGGTGCTCCCATGTATGCTCCCAACGAATCCCGCTACGAAGCGATGCGCTACAACCGCTGCGGCCGCAGCGGCCTTAAGCTGCCGGCCGTCTCACTCGGCCTGTGGCACAACTTCGGCGGCCTGGATCCGCGCGAAAACGCACGCGCGATGATCCGCCGCGCCTTCGATCTCGGCATCACCCACTTCGACCTGGCCAACAACTACGGGCCGCCGCCCGGCAGCGCCGAAGAAACCTTCGGGGCGATCCTGCGGAGCGACCTCGCCCCCTACCGCGACGAGCTGATCATTTCGACCAAGGC
>CAZYSF010000364.1:0-5194 GCA_964649635.1 uncultured Anaerolineales bacterium
AAAACGCTTCCCGTTCGTCGATGTCTTCTCGCCGCCCTCCGATCCGCGGCCGCTGGTGCGTTTCCTCCTCCGCGAGCACCCCGTGCATGCGTCGCGCGAGGTGGTCGCCGCGCTGAAAGCCGCGCTGTCGGCGGAATCCCAAACCGGCTTGCCCCTGCTCCATCCGGGCGATCCCGGCGCGCCCCAGGCGGCCGCGCTGGTGCCGATCGTCCTCGGCTGCTCGCATGCCTGCACCTACTGCGTCATTCCCTACCGCCGCGGGGGCGAACGTTCGCGCCCGGAAGCGGACATCCTTGCGGAAATCCGGGATTGGGTGGCGAAGGGCGCGCGCGAGGTCACCCTGCTCGGGCAGATTGTCGATCGTTATGGAAAAGACACCGGCGGACCGGATCTGCCCGCGCTGCTTCGGAAGGTGAACGCCGTCGAGGGCCTGGAGCGCATCCGCTTCCTGACCTCGCACCCGAACTGGATGACCGACGAATTGATCGAGACCGCCGCACAGCTCCCCAAGGTATGCGCGCACATCGAAGTGCCGGTCCAGGCCGGGGATGATACGGTCCTGGAACGGATGAAGCGCGGTTACACGGCGGAGGATTACCGGCGCCTGATCGGGCGCATCCGCGAAATAATTCCCGGCGCCTCGATTGCGACCGATGTGATCGTCGGGTTTCCGGGCGAAACGGATGAGCAGTTTCAGCACACGTTCGACCTGCTGGCCGAATTGCGGCTCGATGTGGCGCACTTGGCGCGCTACTCTCCCCGCCCGGACACGTTCTCCGCGCGCAACTTCCCGGACGATGTCTCCGCCGGGGAAAAAATGCGGCGCTTCCGGCTGCTCGAGGAATTGCAGGAGAAAATCGCAACCGAGAAAAATGCCCCGTTGCTCGGAAAGCGCGTCGAGGTATTGGTCGAAGGGAAACACAAGGGGCGCTGGTACGGGCGGACGCGCACCAACCGGCTGGTTTTCTTCGATGATCCCTCCCGCGATTGGAACGCGAAACTGGCCAATGTTGAAATCACACACACTTCGGCGTGGAGTCTGCAGGGGAAAGATGGAATAAAAAAGACAGGGTAAAAAATTCACCCTGAGCGAAGGGTCGTAAATACCAGGAATAGATGCTTCGCTCCGCTCAGCATGACAACCTTCCTATAAATCCTGTCAATTTTAGTCACTATAATAAAAAACCGCCGGATTGATCCGGCGATTTTTTATCAAACGTACCCCGCGATGCCGTGTGCTGCGTGATTTTGAACCTGCTTGCGCAGGTGGGAACCTACCGTCGGGTCCAGCCTTGGCCGGGGCCTATCGCTTCGCCCTCGTGAGATAAAGTCCCCAGGTTCGGAGTATTGGCTCAAAACCGTAGTGCAACATCACGAACACAGCAGGGCGCGATTCTTATACCACCATTGCCGGGCGAGTGCAATTACCCGGCAAGCCGAATGTCATTGCGAGGAGCGAAGCGGCGAAGCAATCTCCCCCTTCTTATAAAAGCGGGGGATTGCTTCGCCGGCTGAGCGCGAAAAATCCGCGCTCGACGCCTCCTCGCAATGACAGCCGCAGGTTGTTTTTTGTTCTTCAACCTGCGCGATCATGAAGCAAGGGTGCTCGTAGCCGGGGCGGCATGACGGTCGTGTCTTTCTTAGCGTTCATCCAGCAGGCGGATGTGCAATTCCTTGAGCTGCTTCGGATCCGCCGGGGATGGCGCATCCGCCATCACATCCAGCGCCTGCTGGTTCTTCGGGAAGGCGATCACTTCGCGGATGTTGGGTTCGTCCGCCAGCACCATCGCCAGCCGGTCGATGCCCGGCGCCATGCCGCCGTGGGTCGGCGCGCCGTATTCGAACGCCTCAAGCAGGTGCCCGAACCGGCCCTTGATCTCCGCTTCGCTCAATCCGATTCGTTCGAATACTTTGTGCTGGATGTCGGCGCGGTGAATGCGGATCGATCCCGACCCCAATTCAATCCCGTTTATCACCAGATCGTAGGCGTCGGAAAGCATCGACCCCGGATCCTCTTCGATCTTGGGGAGATCGGCGGCTTTCGGCATCGTGAAGGCATGATGTTCGGCCTCCCAGCGCTTCTCCTCCTCGTTCCAGTGGAACATCGGGAAATCCAGGATCCAGACGAGGGAGAGTTTGTCCTTGTCCGCCAGGTTGAGCCGGTCGCGGAAGAGATTGCGCAGCGCGCCGAGCACCTTGTTGGCCGTCATGAGTTTATCCGCCACCAGGAGGATCAGATCCCCATCCGCGGCGCCGGTCAACTGCTTCAACGCGGCGGCTTCCTCGGCGGTTACGAATTTTGCCACCGATCCTTTGACTCCCTCGCCGGTGTAGGCGACCGTCGCCAGCCCCTGCCCGCCCTGCTCGCGGGCAAACGCCATCAGGTCGTCCACATCCTTGCGGCTGTAAGCCGCGCAGCCCGGAACGGCAATGGCTTTAATCACCCCGCCGTTCTTCAGGACTTCCTGGAACACCTTGAATTCGCTTCTGGCAAACACCGCGCTGGCGTCGCTGAGTTCCACGCCGAAGCGCAGGTCGGGCTTGTCTACTCCGAAGCGGTTCATCGCGTCGGTCCAGGTCAGCCGCGGGAACGGGGTTTGGACGATCTTCTTCACCGGCGCGACGGCGGGGATAAGTTCGGTGAAAAGCCCTTCGATGATTTCGAGCACGTCGTCGCGGTGGACGAACGACATTTCCAGGTCGAGCTGGGTGAACTCGGGCTGGCGGTCGCCGCGCAGGTCCTCGTCGCGGAAGCAGCGCGCGATCTGGAAGTAGCGTTCCACGCCGGCCACCATCAAGAGCTGCTTGAGCTGCTGCGGGCTTTGCGGCAGGGCGTAGAAACAGCCGGGGTGAACGCGCGAGGGCACCAGGTAATCCCGCGCGCCCTCGGGGGTCGTTTTAAAGAGGATCGGCGTTTCGACCTCAATGAAGCCGCGCGCATCGAGGTAATCACGCATGAATTTGGTGATCTTGTGGCGCAGGACCAGGTTCTTCTGCATCCGCTCGCGGCGCAGGTCCAGATAGCGGTACTTAAGGCGCACGTTCTCGTCGACCGGCGATTCCTCGTTGATGTTGAAGGGCGGCGTCAGCGATGCGTTGAGGATTTCCACCGCGCGGCATTCGACTTCCACCGCGCCGGTGGCAAGGTTCGGATTCTCCATGCCGGACGGGCGTTGGCGGACGATCCCGCGGATCTGCACCACGAACTCGTTGCGCAGTTTGGCGGCGGTCTCGTGTGCGGCGGCCGCCAGTTCCGGATTGGCGGTAACCTGTACAACCCCCCAGCGGTCGCGCACGTCGAGGAAGATCACCCCGCCGTGATCCCGCCAGCGGTCGACCCAGCCTGCCAGGGTGACTTCCTTGCCGACATCCCCGGCGCGCACATCGCCGCAGCGGATGGTCTTGTACATGCTCGCCTCCAAAAAAGAGCCGTCTGTCGACCTTCAATCGTCGATCGGGTAAGGGCGGATTATACCGGATTAGTCCGGGGCGTCCGATTCGCATTGCGCGAACGTCAACCGGGCGGCGATCGGCGCGGCGGCGCATAGCGCGGTCCGCTGCAGCCGGTTCCGGGGTTCCGCTTCTATCCAACCCGCGTGCCGTTCGGCACCGGATGCTCGGGGATCGCCAATACCGGGGTTATCCCATCCTCATACCCGATATCGAACAACATACCCTCCGAAGTTTCGCCCATCATGACGCGGGGTTTCAGGTTGACCACGAACAAGGATTGCATTCCCTCGATGGCTTTCGGGTCCGAACGCTCCTTCTTCAATCCGGCGAGAATATTCCGCTTGTGGCCGCCAAAATCGACGATCAAACGAACGAGCGTGGATGAATCCGGCAGATCCTCGACCGCGACGATTGTTCCCACCCGAATATCAAGTTGCTTTAGTGCGGATAAGGTTATCTCCGGCTTTATAGGGGCTTGAGAATTCATATCCTTGGACTCCATTTAGATAATTTAAATACTCGCAGATTGCCATCCTGAGCGTTAATCCTCGCGCCTGTCCCCTGCCTGAGTTTGTTGTATAAGCAGGGATGGTTGCGCAGCGAGGGAAGCGAAGGATCTGCAAACGCAGGAATAGATCCTTCACTTCGTTCCGCATGACAGCATTTCAGAGGTTTCAATTTCTCTCAATCAGCAGGTATTTTCCGAATGCCGCCCTGTCAATCGCTACCCCGCGGAAATTCTATCGCCGCGGGCGATCGCGAGCAGGTCCGAAAGCAGCCCATAGGCGGTCGTCTCCGGGCTGGGCGCGGTCCCGCCGATGATCAACCCGGGGAGCGAGTCAGTCTCGAGGCACAGCATCGTGCCGGTCCCGTCCACGGAAGCCAGGGGGTCGTCCGCCGCCAGTTGTTCCGGTCGGACGGATCCCGCCACGCCGTCCGCAGTGCGCACGGCGCGGCAGATCATCTTGAACGGCCGGCCTTCCGCCCGGGCGCGGCGGACCTCCGCGGGATCCAGAATGCCGATGCCCTGGCGCGTGATTGCCGCCGGCGTGAGCGGAAAATCCATCATCACGTTAACCAGCGCCGCCACTTTCAGCACCGCGTCCCAGCCTTCCACATCCGCCAACGGATCGGTCTCGGCGATTCCGATCGCCTGCGCCGCCGCAATCGCCTCCTCGAAATCCATCCCTTTTTCCATGCGGGTCAGGAGATAATTGGTAGTGGAATTCAGGATCGCACGGAAGCCGACGATGCGCGCCGCCGGAAGCGCTTCACGCTGCAGGGAAAAGACCGGCGTGCCGTCCATGACGGCGGCTTCGAACAGAAAGCGCCGGTCCGCTTGACGCGCCAGATCCCTTAGCTCGCGGTAGGCATACGCCACCGGCCCCTTATTGGCGGTCACCGCATGCCGCCCGCCGCGCAGCGCGGTCCGGATGTGGGATACCGCCGGTTCGCCGTTTTCGCGGTCGGTGGGAGTGATCTCCACCAATATGTCCGCTTTGGAGTCCTTCAGCAGGGATTCGAGATCCGCTTCTTCAAAGGAACGCTTCCCGATCCGCTCCCCGGAATCCGCCAGGCGGAGAAACTCGGCCAGGTCCAGGCCGGCCGGGTTCCAGGCCCAGCCGTGGCGGCGGGTAGCCACACCCGCCAGTTGAAAAGAAGACCCATAAGTTTCCTGCAGGAGGGATTGTTTTTCCTGCAGCATGTGCGCCAGCGCGCGGCCGACGGTTCCAAAGCCAAG
>CAZYSF010000365.1:0-3086 GCA_964649635.1 uncultured Anaerolineales bacterium
GGAGGATGCGATATCCTCAAACGCCGCGAGGATCTTCCCGTCCGCCGTCCTCCAAATCGTCACGCCGCCTTTGGCGCACCCGAACGCGTCGCTGGTGGTGCAATAAATCGATGCCAGGAGGGACCCTTCCGGTGAAAGCGCGATCCGGTTGGCCTGCCGGCCCTTTTGGAAGGTGAGGAGCAATGTCCCCTTCAGCGCGTCCCAAATCCGGATCCGGCCGTCGGTGCCGGCGCTGTACAACCGCGACCCGTCGGGGGAAAAGACCAGATCCAGAACGTTCTGCCCGTTCACGGGCAATTCTTGGAGAACACTCCAATCGGCCGTGTCGTAAATCCAGATCACCCCGTTGGGATACACGCCCAGGCCGCCGAGGGCGAGCCGTTTTCCATCGGGCGAATACGCAAGGCTATAGGCGGTCCCGGTTCCGGCCAGGGAGGCGATCCGCCTTTGCGCTCCGACGTCGACGACGTACCCGCGGAAATCCTGCCCCGGGTTGTCGACGACGTAGGCCGCCTCATACCCATCCGGCGAGAAGGCCGCCTCCCAGACGATGGTTGTCGCCGGAGCGAGATTGGACATCTGCTCCTGATCCGGCCACCACATCGTGACCAGGTTATCGCTGTCGGGTCCGTTGCCGGAGGCGATCAGCAGCCAGGAGCTGTCGGGGGCGAAGTCCACCGAGCGGGTGCCCTGATGCGGGGTCTGAAACGCCTTCGCCAGCAATCCCGCGTTTCCGGCGTGGATCACGGAGCGCGGGGTGGCGGTGACTGTCGGTGTGAGTGTGAACGTGGGGGTGGGTGAATCGGTGGGCGTGGCGGTCACCGGCATGGGCGACGGCGTGGCGGTCGGTTCGGCGGTATTGCTCGGGAGCGCGGTCGGGGTGGCGCCCGGTTGGAACGAGCAGGCCGCGAGCATGAGGACCAGACCGCAAATCCAGCGATTCATAAAAGGCCCATCCCCGTCTTCCTCACGGCAATCCGCGCCGGCCGAGATCCTCGAGCGCGCCGCGCACCAATGCGATCACGGCGCGCCAATCCGATACCCGCGCCGTGGAAACCGGCCCGTGCAGGGAGCGGCAGGGAACCGAGACGGAAACGCTGGGGATGCCCGCCCGCGCCAGGTGAATCGCGCCGGCGTCGGTCCCGCCGCTGCCCGGCTGGCGGATCTGATACGGGATCCCGCGCTTCCCGGCCGCATCCCGGAGCAGGCGGACCAGGCGCGCATCGGAGATCGTCCCGCGGTCGAAGACGTAGATTGCGGGGCCGCCCCCGAGTTTGGTGTTGTAGGCGATGTTTTCGCTGCCGTCCCACATCGGCATATCGAATGCCGGCGTGGCATCCAGCACGAAGGCCAGCTTCGGATCCAGGGCGTGCGCCGCGACCTGCGCCCCGCGCAGGCCGATCTCCTCCTGGGTGGTGAAGGCCGCCAGAAGTTCCACGCCCGGCGGCGGGTCGATCGCCAGTTCGATCAGCGCGGCGACGCCCAGGCGGTCGTCCAGCGCCTTGCCCAGGATGACGCCCCGCTCGGCATGGAACGCGGTGGCAAAGGCCGCCCGGTCGCCAAGCTTGAGGGTGGCGGTCGCGCCGTCCTTGTCTTTCGCGCCGATGTCGATCGTCAGCGAGTCTTTTTTAATCGGATGATCGCGTTCGTCCTTTTCGGTCAAATGGACCGGTTTCGTGCCGATCACGCCGGGCGTGCGGTCGCGGCCTACCCAGACCGGCTTGCCGGGAAGGGCCTGCTCGTTCACGCCCCCGACGGTCTCGAATTTCCACAGGCCGTCGCCGCCGGCCTGCATCAGCACCAGCCCGACTTCGTCCATATGGGCGGCGACCATCACCCGCATCCGGGATTTGCCGCGGGTGCGGCAGGTGACCAGCAAATTCCCCAGCGCGTCGACCCGCGCGGCTTTTATTTTTCCCTTGAGCGCATCCAGGATGATCGCGCGCACGGCCGTCTCGTCGCCGGAGACGCCGCAGGCTTCGCTCAACCGGCGCAGGAGGGGGAGCCCTTCGCCGCGCGGCGCGGGCCCGGCGGCGGCCCTGGCTTTTTTAACCGGGACGGCGCGCGCACGCTTAACGGTTTTTGCGGCCGGTTTTCGCGGAGCGGATTTGCGGAGCTTCCTGGGTGTCATCCGCCTACTCCCATTTCAAATTGGGCAGGAATTTATCGTCGAGCGCGGCTGCCATCTCCGCCAGCAGCATGCCGGTCTGGCGGACATCCGCGAGCGCGACGGTTTCCACCGCCGAGTGCATGTAGCGCAGCGGGATGCCGATCACCGCGGTGGGAATGCCCCCGGCCGTCACCTGCATCGCGTAGGCGTCGGTTCCGGAATGCTGCGGCATGACCTCGAGCTTGTACTTGATCCCGGCTTTCGCGGCGGCCTGTTCGAAGGCCCGGCACAACGCGGGGTGGGCGTTCGGGCCGATCCCGATTGTAGGCCCCTCGGCGATCGGGAACGTCTTGTGTTCGGGAAGCCCCGGGCCGGCCGCAAAGGTGACATCCACCGCGACGGCCAGATCGGGTTTCAGCGCGAAGGCGGAGGTCGCGGCGCCGCCGAGCGTTTCCTCCTCCTGGACGGTGGCCGCCGCAATCACATCCCAGCGGTGCGGGCGGGCAGCCAGTTCCTCCAGGCAGACGGTCAGCGCGGCCACCCCGGCCCGGTCGTCGAGCGACGGCCCGGTGATGCGCCCGTTGGCCAGTTCGGCCGGCTGGGCCGCGAAGGAAACCGGGTTGCCGATGCGGATGAGCCGCGCAGCTTCCGCGGCGGGCAGGCCGGTATCCAGCCAAAGATCCTGCAGGCGGGCGGCTTCGGCCTTCCGGTCGGGCGGCAGCAGCGCGGCCGGGGGCAGGATGACCACGGCCGAGACCGGTTCAAGCCCGAGGATGGTGAACCGCTGGCCGGGAAGGATGCGCGGATCCAGCCCGCCGATCTCGGCCACCCGGCAGAATCCGTCGATGACCTGGGTGACCATCAGGCCGATCTTATCCATGTGGGCGGTCAGGAGGAGCTTCGGGCGGGGGGCGCGGCCGGTGCCGGGCTGGAGCGCGTGCAGGCTGCCCAGGCGCGAGACGGTCTGTTTGGGGGC
>CAZYSF010000366.1:0-3909 GCA_964649635.1 uncultured Anaerolineales bacterium
TCCATCGCCGATATCCTGTGGGTGATCGTCGACCATAAGCGGACGGAGGATGAAATCCGGACGCTGCAGCGGAAGCTGGAGGAGATGGCCGTTCACGATTCCCTGACCGGTCTGTACAACCGCTACTACCTGGATGTGACCCTCAAGCGCGAGCTGGCGCGCGCCGCCCGTGAAAAATATCCGGTCAGCTTCGTCATGATCGACATCGACCGGTTCAAGGAAGTCAACGATACCTTCGGCCACAAAGCCGGAGACGCCGTCCTGCAGAATCTCTCCTCGCTGCTTCTGACCAACAGCCGCGCCAGCGATATTATTTTCCGGGTCGGCGGGGAGGAATTCCTGGCCGTGCTGCCCAAGGTAAAGGTCGACCTCGCCCTTCAGATCGCGGAAAAGTGGCGCAAGAACTTCGTGGAATCCACATTGCTGCTTGGATACGGCGGCGTAAAAGCCACCATCTCCTGCGGCGTCGCCGGCTTCCCGCGGCATGGAACCACGGAGGCCGATCTAATCACCAACGCCGACAAGGCGTTGTATCAGGCCAAGGCGGCCGGGAGGAACCGGTCGCTGATCTGGAAGGAATCGAAGAAAAAACCCGGCGGGAAGGCCAAAAAAATCCCGAATGAAAATAGGAGAAAGAATCCCGATCGGCAATTGGATTAATCTAGCCGCGATTGTCGAATAAAAATGAGACCGCGATCGGGATAAAAAAAAAAGAAGTCGCGATCGGCGATCGCGGCTTCAGGTGTGGACCCAGAGGGATTCGAACCCTCGGCCTTCTCAATGCCATTGAGACGCGCTCCCAACTGCGCTATGGGCCCGGCAAAAAGCAATTCTAACCGGGAGAATGCCCGGCGTCAATGAGGCTGCAACCGGCGCCGGTTCCCGGGTTCGGCGGTCAAAAAATAGCCGCGATCGGGATTAATAATGTAGCCGCGATCGGCGATCGCGGCTACATGTGTGGACCTGGAGGGATTCGAACCCTCGGCCTCTTCAGTGCGATTGAAGCGCGCTCCCAACTGCGCTACAGGCCCTCAGCAAGGAAGGTATTCTACCCCGGTGGTTTTGCATGTGTCAAGCAAAGCGGATTTCGCCTTCGACACGATAATGCCCGTCCGCCCCCGCTCCCGGGAGCCCCGGCCGGCCCTCAGCCCCGCATCCCCTTAAAGACCGGCCGCCCCTTCCGCCGGATTGGGCGCCTTCCGGATTTTTCTCAACCGGAGCGCCAGAAGCAGCCAGGCTAAAAGCAGGATCAAAGTCCAATAGGATGCGCTGTAGCGGTAATTCAGATCTGGAAAGGGCAGCAGCAGATATGGCAGGTTGAACAACACCGCCAACAACGCCCCTTCCCAGCGCCGCCAAAGGAGCAGCGGGATCACGGCGATCGCATATACAATCAGGGCGTTATTCCCCGCCGCATATGGAGCCAGTAACAAGGATGCGGCCGTGAAAAACCCAAGCGCCTCGCGCGAGTAGCCGCGCACAAAAAGCACGCCGACGGCCACCGTGGCGAGGATCAGGATCATCCATAGGAGGAACGCCGAACCGATCGTTCCCCCCATACGCTGAGCCGCGGCCAACAGGGAGCTGTCCATGATGCTGCCGCGGTCCTGGATCGAAAACACCGCGGACAGCCACTCTCTCCCCCTCCACAGGATGGCGGGGACGATCACCAGCGCAAGCGCCGCGGCCGTGACCAGCCATCGGCGGGGGCCCCATTCCCGCCCCGCCACCAGCGGCAGGAACAGCGCCAGGATCCAGGTCTCCTGCACTTTTGAGATTGTAAGCAGTATTCCCAGCGCGAAAACAACCGGATTCTTCCGCAACAGGCCGGCCTCCAGGAGAATCAATCCGGCCAGCGTGAGGAATTCCACATTGCCATCGGCCATCGTGCGCAGGGCCAGGAAGGAGAACGCCGCGGCAAACACACCGGCCATCCATTTCCCGCCGGAATTTTCCTCCCGGGGAACGCAAACCATCAGGACGATCAGCGTCAGGAACGCCACTATCCCCCATCCGGCGAGCAAGGGAAGCTGCCCGAGCGGAAGCAGCAGGACCGCACTCCAGGGCGTGAGCCGCAGAAGCGAATCTTTCCCGTACGACAAATCCCAATGGTCCACGCCGGGGCGGATGGTGATCCAATCCATCGCCAGGGTGGTACCCGCGATCGGTATGCGCATGAAAAACCAAACTACCAGCAGCAGGACCGCGAGGATCACCGCCCCGGCAACCGCATACGGAACGAGCACGCTCAATCGGAATTTCATAACCCTCCACAGCCTGATCCGCAACGCCGCGCGCGGATCAGGAACCGGCCGTCCCCCCGCCCTCCAGCCAGACCTCGACGGTGCGGCCCGCCCGTTCAAGACTTGCGGCTGATATTTTATCGAGCGTATCCCCGGTGGTGTGCCAATGGGGATATTCGAAATCGATGATATCGACCGATGGGATTCCAAGATCGCGGAAGGGAACATGGTCGTCCAGGACAACCAGCTTTTGTTCCGGTATGAAGAATTCCCCAAACCCGAGCGTGCCGGCCGCCGACCAGATTTCCGCGCGCAGCGCCGGGTCTGAATTTCCCTCGAAGTAGAAACGCTGGTCGGAATCGCCAACCATATCGAACAGGACCATGGCGGAAAACTCGTCCCCGTCCTCGCGGGCATCCTTCACCCGCAGGGCGAACTGGCGCGAACCGGCGATCCAATCCCAACCGTCGAGGCGGCCGTTATCTTCCGCGTCGAAAAAGACCAGCCAGACCTGGCGGGAGTTCCAATCCAGGTTAAGCGCGCGCGCCAGCTCGAGCAGAACGGCAACTCCGGATGCGCCGTCATTCGCGCCGAGGACCGGTTGCGCGCATCCCCCCTGGGGCTGGTCGGCGCAGCGGCGGGAGTCGAAATGCGCGCCGAGGATGACCACCGGCCCGCTGCCCTTCCACCCGGCGATGTTCCGCACCGCCGTATTCCTGTATTCGCCTTCATCCGTAAAGGTTTGCCAGCCGGCTTCCCTTAATTGATCCAGGATCCAATCCCCCGCCCTGCGGTTGGCTTCCGTGCCGCTTACCCGCGGACCAAACTCCAGGAACTCCTCCGCCAGCGAATAGGCCTCTGCGCCGGAAAACGGGCGCGGGGCGGCGGGCGCACACCCCGCCAGAAAGATGCCAAGCCCCGCGGCGAAAAGCCCAACCGCCCGCCGGATAGCAAGCCTGCTTATGAATTGGACGCCTCTCCCCACCATCGGTCAAACGCCTCCATCGCGCGTTCCGTCAAACGGCGGCTGCGTTCCCATTTGCTCATCCGCGTTTTCTCGAGCGGCGGAAGCAGACCAAGATTGGCCTTCATCGGCTGGAAATGGCTCTGCTCCGCGCGGGTCACATAATGGCACAGCGCGCCGGTCAGCGTCTCCACCGGCGGAACGAGAAGTTCTTTTCCCTGCAGCCGCCGGGCCGCATTCCACCCCGCCAGCAGCCCGGTGGCGATATTGCCGGCGTAGCCTTCAACCCCGGCCAGCTGGCCGGCGAAAAACAAATCCTCGCGGCCGCGCAACTGGAGAGTCGGCATGAGCAGCCGCGGCGCGTTGAGGAATGTATTGCGGTGCATCTGCCCAAAGCGCACGAATTCCGCCCGCTCCAAGCCGGGGATTAGCCGGAAAATCCGCGCCTGTTCCGCTTCCCGTAAATTCGTCTGAAAGCCGACCAGATTATACAGACTCCGCGCGGCGTTTTCCTGGCGCAATTGGACGACCGCGTGCGGCCGCTCGCCCGTCCGTGGATCGATAAGCCCGACCGGGCGCATTGTCCCGTAGACGAGCGTATCCGGCCCGCGCCGGGCCAGTTCCTCCACCGGCATGCATCCCTCGAAGAACCGCCCCTCCCCCGCGCGCACGCCTTCCGGTATATCCCGTTCGAATTCCCGC
>CAZYSF010000367.1:0-2594 GCA_964649635.1 uncultured Anaerolineales bacterium
TGCCCTTCGATTAACTCCCATCCCTCTCCTTCGCGATCAACGCTTCCAGCGCGTCGGCCAGCATCGCTTCTCCGCGGGGCGTGCGGTGGATTGCGCTGTTGGAAAACTCCTCGGCCGGCACCAGATCCCAGAAGTCGTGACACACGAGGGTTTGCCTGCGGCACCATTCCGCGAGCATCGTCCGGTATTGGTCGTAGGCCCAGCGCGGGTAGAAAAAATTATACCGGATGCCGCTGTTCAAACCTTGGCTGACGTAGACCGGCTCGTTGACAATCCAGACCGGAACATCCGCGGCCATTTCCAATCCGGCGGAAAGCACGTCGAGCGCGAGGTCCTCTTCCTTTAACACGGGCGGCAGCAGCCCGTGAAAGCTCTCGTCCGCATCCAAATCCGATTGCGGCGGATCCCACTCCGCCGGAATGGCCTGGTCTACGCCCGTCGCCGCCCACAGGAAGCCGTACATCTGCAGGCGGATCAGGTCCGCGAGCGCCCTCCGCCCGCCGATCATCGTCCGGTCCCAGAAGGCCGGGGTCTTCAGCCGCGGGTCCTGCGGATCCGAATGCAGGTGGTATTTGGCGATCAATCCGCGCACCGTCTCGGTGTTGTTCTGCAGGATCGGAGAATCCAGTTGTTTGGTTTGCGGGAGGGATTCCAGCGTGACGAGCCAGATGATCAAATCCGGGTCGTACTCCACCGCATGCGAGAGCATCAGCAGGTCTTTGGTAACCGTCATCGTCGGATACCCGAAGTTATAGACCCGGACGCCGCCCCCGGAATTCCGGCTGATGATGGCGGCCAGCGTCTGCTCCGGCGGGAGTAAAAATCCCCAGGTGGCGGAATCTCCGATCAACATCACGCGCAGCGCGCCGGGCTCCGGCCGGGCGGCGGCTTCGTGCGAGGCGAACATCGCCTCCAGATTGAACAGGCTCAGGTTGTAATCCGCCTGGGCGTCCTCGCCGTAGGGCAGCCGGGCCCGCCCCGGAATGAACGTGTTGTACAGGGAGATCCGCCCGAGCGCGGGCATGAGATCCACGGCCGCGAACACGGCATTAACCGCGGCGAACAGGATCAGCGCTTTGAGGAGGACGTTTCGGAAAAACCGGTTTCGTTCAGGCATGCGCACCCGTTATCCCATCAACCCGAAATTCCGAACAGCCGCAGGAAGACGGTTGTTGAGCTTTCGACCGTCGGCAACGCGAACCACACCCACCCCAGGACGACAAAATGGAAGGTCGCGAGCGTGGACGCGGCCGTATATGCTTTTTTCAGAAGCGGACGCTGTTCCAGGCGCGGCAGCCACCCGCGGCTCCACTCCCCCCAGCGGTTGTGCAGGAAGAGCCCCGCCCCGTGCCAGCAGCCCCAGATCAGAAAGTTCCAGGTGACGCCGTGCCACAGGCCGATCAGCATCATCGTTGTGAGCTGCCCGGCCAGGATGACCAGCCACACCGGCCAGGGCCGCGGGCTGGAACGCAGCGCGCGGGTGAGCGGATAAAAAAGATAAGAGCGGAACCATTGCGCCAGGGTGATGTGCCAGGAATTCCAGAAGGCCGTCAGGTTCGGCTGCAGGTACGGGCGGTTGAAATTCTCGGGAAGCGATATCCCGGCCCAGCGCCCCAGCCCCAGCGCGATATCGGTGTACCCGGAAAAATCGAAATATATCCGCAAGGCATACGCATAGAGGAAGAACCACATCCATTGCGGGGCGGCGACCCGCTCCGCCAGGGCGGCATTAAGCGCCAGAATTGCCAGGCCGTCGGCCAGCACGAACTTTTTAAAAACGCCGATCAGGATTCGTGCCGCGCCCGGCGCGATCCTCCCGGCCGTCCCGCCCGGTTCGGAACGCAGGTCCTTCACAAACCGTTCCACCCGGTCGATCGGTCCGGCCGTCACCGCCGGGAAGAACAGCCCGTAGGTGATGAATTCGCGCAGCGGCAGATCGGGCAGCCGGCCCGTCATCCGGTCCCGGAGCGCATGGATCAGCCGGAAGGCGATGTAGGAGAAACCCAGCCAGCGGATATCCAGCGGCGAGGCAAGCTCCGCGGACTGCCCAGCGACCCGGCGCAGGATCGCCGCCGCGGCCTCGGTAAAAGAGTCTGTCTTAATAACGGCGAACAGCGCGAGGAGGACGAGAATTCCGGCGGCGGGGAGCCATCGGCGGGGCGAAAAGATCCACAACCCGCCCAGGATGATCATGCCGATGGCCAGGCCGGACAAAACCCAAATGAATTCGGGGGGACGTGCGGCCGTCAGGATGGGCTCCGGATCGAGATAGCGCGTGAGCGCCAAGGCCGCGATCGTCAGGCCGATGACCGCCAGCGTGATCCAATCCTCGCGGGCCGGACGGCTCCCGCCGGTCGCCGCGGTTCCGGCCTCGCCCATCGGCGGGCGTTTTCGTTCCGTGATGATCCAGACCGCCGCTGCCAGTACGATCGACGCGGTCGGCAGCCAGAAATCCAGGTTGCGGACCGGCAGCGCCGGCTGCAGCCAATACACGGCCAGCACGCTGGCGACGCACAGCAGCCAGGCGCGGGCGCGCGGGAGGGCGCCCGCCGCCAGGGATACCGCCGCAAACACAAGAATATTGGTGAAGGTCA
>CAZYSF010000368.1:0-2508 GCA_964649635.1 uncultured Anaerolineales bacterium
ATTGATCATTGAACTGCTTCCGCCCGTCCACTGCGCCCCGCCGCTCCCGCGGAACACAAAGGTCAGCAGAACCCCCGCCAGAAATCCGCCGATGTGCGCCATGTAAGCCACCCCACCCGTGTCCGCCGTCTCGCTGATGGAACCGATTCCGCTGAAAAACTGCAGAACGATCCACAGGCCGATGACGATCAGTGCGGGTACCTGTACCACCTGCTGGCCCTGCAATACATTGATCTTTCCCTGCGGGAACAGCAAGATGTATGCGCCGAGCACGCCCGCGATCGCCCCCGAGGCCCCCAAATTCGGCAGGTCGGATCCGACGTTGAACGCTAGTTGCGCGAACGTCGCCGCAAGCCCGCAGATCAGGTAGAAGATGACGAACGGAATGTGGTTAAAACGGTTTTCCACATTGTCGCCGAAGATCCACAAGTAAAGCATATTGCTCGCCAGGTGAAGCCACCCGCCATGCATGAACAGGGAGGTAAAGAGCGTCGGAAAGTCGCCGAGCGGATCGGCCAGGAAGCGGGTGGGAACGAAAGCCCATTTCTCAATAAAAGCGTCGCCGCTGCCCAACTCGAGAATAAACACCAGCACGTTTAGAGCGATCAAGCCATACGTCACCCACGGAACCATTCTGCGGGCGGAATTATCATCACCGATTGGCAACATGGTTTTCTCTCCTTCTCTTCCGGCAGGATGCGTCACAGGTTCCGGCGCAACGGTGCGCATCACCCGCATCGCAGGCTGCCAAGAAAATGGGCGGACCCCGGGGGATGCGGGCAAATGCTCAGACCCCCGGAGCCCGCACGCTCGAAGCGCTAGAGGCCCTTGACGAGCGTCGCCACCAGCATCAGGACGAGGCCTGCAAAGACAAACCAGAACGAATACGCGCTCAGTCCGGCAACATTGCCCGCGTAACCGAGCAGCCCGAGCATGCCAAGGACAAAAGCGATCCACCAGGTAATGACTTTCGGAGCACTGGGTTTCATAGTCCTATCTCCTTTGATGAGGATGTGAGGGTATCCGGGACTCGACGGTCGGGCCCGGGTGTATCTTTCCGGGGTTTCCCGCTATCGGCGTCTCGAACCGGCGAACACGCCCAAAAGGACAAACACGATCGCCACCCCCAGCAGGAAACCAAAGTTGTACGGGCTCCCATCATTATGCACTTCGTAAATCTGCATGCCCGGATTGAAGAACGACGCCACGAGAGTCACCGGGGAGATGACCCCATGCCAGATTCCCAACCCGATGCCCGCGGGGCGTCCGTGCGCATCGGGAGTGTTGGCCTGCGGGTTCGGGCCGGGCGCGTAGACCTGGATGCTTACACCAGGGACGACGATTTCACCCCCGGATGCGGGCGTGCCGGCCTGCGCCGCCGGAGCCGGTGTATCCACGCTGACGATGGTGGCGGTGGCGCAGCCCGCGGCCGTTGCCAGCACCGCGGCGATAAATACAAAATGGAAAAGTTTTTTCTTCATCGCTTACCTCCGGATTTGAACTGGCCAGCCTGGTCCTTTACGAACCGAGGGCAGGGACTGCGCCAAATAACTTGGCGGACTGTGATTTATACGGCGTCTTTCAACACTTTAAGCGGCCTCACCCGTATCACCCGGCGCGCCGCTTTTGCCTTGTAGGTCATCGGCTCGCTGGTGAAGGGATTGACGCCTTCGTGCTCTTTCGTGGCAGGCTTGTCCACGATCATCAATCGAAGCAAGCCCGGAATGAGTACATCGCCCGGGCCCCGCTTGCCAAGTTGCTGGACAACAATCGCGCCGATCGCGTCGACCGACGCCACAGCTTGCTTCTTCGTGAGGCCGCTTTTCTCGGCCAGGTCTGCTATGAATTGGGACTTGGTCATTCTTTTTCCTGCCATTTTCCGCCTCCTTATGCCAGCCCTCAAGATGGATATGTAAAATCCTTTGTTACTTTCCGCCGGATTGCGAAATTTTCTTCAGCATCGCGCCGGTTTTTTCCGGCTCCTTGCCCCGCGTCGCCACATCCGCCTGGGCGATGATCCCCAGGATCCGGTTATCCTTGTCCACGATCGGAAGGCGGCGCAATTGATGCTTTGACATCGCGTCCATCGCTTTCTGCAGATCGTCATCCGCGCGGGAAGTCACCACCCGGCGCGTCATCACCGCCGCCACTTTCGTGGATTTTGCATCGCGCCCTTCGGCCACGATCTTCAACGCCAGGTCACGATCGGTCACGATCCCGGCCAGTTTGCGGGTCTGCTCGTTTTCAATCACGGGCACCGAACCGATGTGCTTGCGCTTCATCATTTGCGCCACGGTTGCCGCCGTGTCTCCGGGCAGGCAGCAGACGGGGTTTTTCGTCATCACTTCACCGCAGGTCATCATAAAGATCTCCTCTCACGTAATGGAATTAGCACCCTTTGCAGGATTTTCAAAGAGAGGCAGCCTTGTCCGGCTGCCTCTCCAATTTTCCGCGAAGCGCTAGATATTAACAACCCCAAGCAGTTGCAGGATGATAAGGATCACGACG
>CAZYSF010000369.1:0-1758 GCA_964649635.1 uncultured Anaerolineales bacterium
TGGCGAACCGCGAAGCATTCCGGACTCCGTCCAGCACGGCAAGGTAGCTATTGAAGAGGAATCCGAATTCGAACAATCCGGACAGGAGGATGAGCAGGATGGGCATCATCATGGCAAATTCGACGATGCTTTGCCCGCGCGCCCGACGACGACGCCAGTGAAATCTGGATTCCTTCATGCTTTTCATTCTATTCCACTCCTTTCGAAGCGGCAATAATTGCCCTGATTCTTGTCACCCTGTTGTCACTTAATTTTCACAATCCCTGCATGAAATAATAGCCGATTTTCAATAAAAGTGTGTTGCATGTAACTTGCGTGCGAATTTTACAGAGGGTTTACACTGTAGGACTTCCGTCCTAACCCCCTCGCCTCTTCCCCTTCTCATCATAGGTGGTCGGGTAGGGCGGAGCACAGCGACGCCCATATCGAGACCGCCGGCTCGATGAAAAGGGGTGAGGGTGTTGGGACAGAGCCTATCGGGGAAGAGCGGGGTCACTCCTCGTCCGATATCAGCGTCCGCTCGGTACCGCGGAACTCGCGCTTGGCGCCGGACGGAAATTCCACTTCGAGCGCATCCCCCTCCCGGCGCATCGTCATGCCGCGCCAGCGGAGGGTCACCGGGAAGGGAAATATCGACCGCCCGCCGGCCCATACCCGGTTGGAGGCGACCGGTTGGATCCCGAGCGCGGCCAGGAAAAAACCGATCGGGAAGATTCCCTGAAACGAGTTGCGCGGCCCGGACCCGCCCGCCCGTTCCGGATCGTAGCAGGAACGGAAGGAGCGGTCGGCCCGCAGCGCACCGGCCAGGGTGCGCATCCACTTCTCCGTCCAGGCGTACGCCAGGGCGTGCCTGCCGAAGCGGATCGCCGCCTCGCCCATCAGCATGTTCCAGAACATCCACACCCCGCCCGCCGGGGCATGCCCGGCGGCGGGATCCGAGCGCGGGAGGAACCGCAACCCGCCCGGCGAGTCGTAGGCCGAGCCCTCTCCCAGCCGTTCGAACATCCTGCCGGCCCGCGGGGCGGATACCGCCCGGCTCCACAGCGGGAGAAAATGCGAAAGGTCTTCGCGCGCAAGGTTTGGAATTTCCAGCGTGAACGTCATCCCCGCCGAAGGCTCTTCCACGCCGATCGACGCGATCTGAGTCCAAACCGTCCGGCTGAAGCACGTCCCGGTGCCGCGATGCCAGGAAAAATGTTCGCCGCGGAAAATTTCCCGGCACTCCGTGCCTTCGCCGTCTTTCCCGTCCACCGTCACCTGGATGATCGGCCGCGTTTCCAACGAGCCGGCGCAGCGCAACAGCAGGCGCGCCGGCGCCTTCAGGTTCAAGCTTCCTTTTAATTCGCCGCCGGAACGGCCTTCCCATAATTTCTTGCCGGCCGGCGAGGCATGGGTGACGCGGTCGAGCGTGCGGTACCCGTCCGGCGCCTCCATGCGTTCGAGTGCGCGCCGCGCTTCCCCGCCGCGCTCCTTCCAGAGCTTCGTCCGCTCGCCGTCGCCGGCGCGTTCCGCGATGCGCGCCGCGGCAAGGCACTCGCCCAGGAGCAGCGCCGCCAGCGACGGGCTTTCCGTCTCCTCCGGGCGAATCCACCCGCCCCACGGATCCTCGCGCGCCCACATCGCCGTGATCTGCGGGCCGAAGGAATCCGGCCGGTCCCATTCCGGCGCGCCGTCGCGGTCGCGGTCGTGGTCCGGCCCGAACCAGGCATCCAGGCAGCGCTCGACCAGCGGCCGGAGGGATGCCAGGAAGTGATCCCC
>CAZYSF010000370.1:0-7335 GCA_964649635.1 uncultured Anaerolineales bacterium
CCCAAGGTGATGGACGCCGCCGTGATCGGCGCGCCCTGCCCTGATCTGGGCGAGAAGGTGGTCGCGGTGGTGCAGCCGCGCGACGCCCGCGATCTTGGGGCGGACGCGGCAGCGGCGCTGGAGGCGGAGCTGCGCGAATTCCTTGCCGCCAAGCTCGGCAATGCCGAAACGGCCGCGTTCACCCAGAAGCCGTCGGTCCTGCTGGTGGCGGGCGTGAACGGTTCCGGCAAGACCACCAGCATCGCCAAGCTCGCGCATCGCTTCCAGCGCGAAGGCAAACGGGTGCTCCTGGCGGCGGCCGACACCTTCCGCGCGGCGGCTTCCGACCAGCTCGAGGTGTGGGCCGGCCGGCTGGGGATCGAGGTAATCGCCGGCGCGCCGGGCTCCGATCCGGGCGCGGTCGCCCACGATGCGGCCCGGGCCGCGCTTGCCAGGAATATGGATCTGTTGATCGTGGATACCGCCGGCCGGCAGCATACCAGCTACAACCTGATGGAGGAGTTGAAAAAGGTGCGGCGGGTGCTCGCCAAGGCCGTCCCCGGTGCGCCGCACCACACCTGGCTGGTGCTGGATGCCTCGACCGGCCAGAATGCGCTTTCCCAGGCGAAGGCCTTCCGCGAAGCGGTTGCCGCGGACGGCGTGATCCTCACCAAGCTCGACGGCTCGTCCAAGGGCGGCTTCGTCTTCCGCATCCGCAGCGAATTCGGCCTGCCGGTCCTTTTTGTCGGCCTGGGCGAGAAGGTCGAGGATCTGGCGGAGTTTGATCCTGCCGCGTTTCTGGATGGAATACTCGGGAGGTAAAATAGACAGGATGTGCAGGATTTATTCAGGTGGTTGTCATTGCGAGGAGCGAAGCGACGAAGCAATCTCCTTCTTTTTCCGAGGGGGGGAGATTGCTTCGCTCCCTCCGGTCGCTCGCAATGACACCTATGTATCCCTATTTCAACACCCTGATAAAAAATAATCCGTAAATCCTGATCAAATCCTGTCTTTTCCTGGATTATTATGAGAGTTCATCACCTCAACTGCGGGACGATGCGCCCGTACGGCATTCCCCGGAAGGATGGAACCGGCAGGTTCTTCGCGCGCGGTGAAGGAATTATCCATTGCCTGCTGGTGGAAACCGGCGAGGGTTTGGTGCTGGTCGATACGGGCTGGGGACTGCGGGATTGCGCCGATCCGGCGCCGGTGGTGGCACAATTCATGGCGATCGGCGGCTGCGCGCGCAATCCGGATGAAACGGCCGTCCGGCAGGCTGTGCGGCTGGGTTTCGATCCGGCGGATGTCAGGCACATCCTTCTCACCCACATGCATCTGGATCACGCCGGCGGCCTGCCCGATTTCCCCGCAGCGACAATCCATCTTGCCGAATCGGAACTCGTTGCCTGCCTTCACCCGCGCTCGTATATGGAAAGGTTTGCCTACCGGCCGGAGCATTGGGCGCACGGGCCGCGCTGGCAGACTCATCCGGCGCGGGGAAGCCGCTGGTTCGGACTCGAATGCGCGCCGCCTGTCCGGATCGGGGAGGCCGAGTTCGCGATGATCCCGTTCACCGGGCACACGCGCGGGCACTCCGCGATCGCCGTGCGCGCGGACGACGGGTGGCTGCTGCACTGCGGCGATCTATACGGGTATCCGCCCCAGGTCGGTCCCGTCCAGCCGTACAAGTATCCCAACGGCGCGCTGATGGAAGCCGTCATCACGACCGGGTTCAACATGCCCCGGCGGCACTGGATCACCCTGCGGGATCTCCTGCGGAAACACGGGGACGAGGTGCGGGCTTTTTGTTCGCACGCGGCCTGGTAAAGCATAGACAGGATTTACAGGATTGACAAGATAAAAATAAATCCTGAATAATCCTGTAAATCCTGTCCATTTAATTCCTAGATAAGGACGCGATTCCTCGAGGGCTGAAGCCCTCTCGGAATGACACGCGGAGCAGTCCTGCCGGAATGACCTCCCAGGACGGTTTCCGTTTATAATTCCGCATCAAAGGAACCCATTATGTCCGTCTTCGAAGAAATATCGCAACGCCTGACCACCGCCAGCGAAAAACTCCGCCACCTTTTGGAGAGTCTTTGACCTCCCATCCCGCGAGGAACGCTTCCAGCAGCTGGAAACCCAGTCTGCGGATCCGAACCTCTGGAATTCGCCCGATAACGCCAAAAAACTAATGCGGGAGCTCACTCAGGTGCGGGATGAGATCGCCGCGTGGCGCGGGCTCGAGCGGCGCGTGAACGACACGCTCGAGCTGGCCGCCCTCGGCGACTTGACCCTGCAGGCCGACCTGGAAAAGGAAACCGCCGCGATCGAATCAGAGGTGGCGCAGATGGACCTCGCCGCCCTGCTCTCCGGGCCGTACGATGACGCCGACGCATACCTTTCGATCCACGCCGGAGCCGGCGGCACCGACAGCCAGGATTGGGCGGAGATGCTCGAGCGGATGTTCCTGCGCTGGACCGAACGCCGCGGGTATGAAACCGAAATCCTGGACCGGATGCCGGGGGAGGAAGCCGGGATCAAGAGCGTCACCATATCGGTTAAGGGAACCCACGTCTACGGCTTTCTCAAGGCGGAGAGGGGAGTCCACCGGCTGGTGCGACTTTCGCCGTTCGATTCCGCCAACCGCCGGCACACGTCCTTCGCGCTGGTCGAGGTCTACCCGCAGATCGAGCAATCGGAAGGGATCGAGATCCCCGCCACGGACCTGAAGATCGAAACCTACCGCTCCTCCGGCGCCGGCGGGCAGAACGTCCAGAAGAACGAGACCGCCATCCGCATCACCCACCTCCCGTCCGGGCTGGTCGTCACCTGCCAGAACGAACGCTCGCAGTCCCAGAACCGCGAGAACGCGATGCGCGTCCTGCGCTCGAAGCTGCTGGATATCCAGCGCGAGACGCAGGCAAAGGAAATCGCGGCGATCAAGGGCGACCATATCAAAGCCGAGTGGGGCAGCCAGATCCGATCCTACGTCCTGCACCCGTACCAGATGGTGAAGGATCACCGCACCGAACACGAAACCGGCAACACCGCCGCGGTGCTGAATGGTGAGATCGACGAGTTTATCGAGGCGTACCTGCGCTCCAAGATCGGCGAGAAGAAGTAGCGAAGAAACAGGAAGAGCACAAATGCCTCTTCATCAATAAATTGCCGCCGCCCAGGCGGTGGTTGTTGAATGGAAGGCGCGCTCCCACCGGCTCCACCCGAACAATCGGATTGCGCGTCCGCGATACTTCCTATTCCCCTGCCATCCCATCCCACCTCCCCTATCCCCTCCTCCCTTCCCGTAATACGGGAAGGGAGGAGGGGAACGGCCTCCCGGCAAAACCCGCCGGGAGGCCGAGGAGAGATGGGATGGATCACATAATCCCCGCTCCACCGGTACAACTTAATCATTCCACTCATTACCAAAGAGGAAGTGGTTTTAATGGGATGACAATTAATTTCGTGCTCTTCGTGCTCTTCGTGGAAAATCAGCTCATCCCGCCCCGGAAAATCCGCTATACTCGATGTATGGAGGTCCCATGACCAAATCCCCCGCCCCAGATCCGATGGAAGAAGTCCGCCGCCGGGTAGACGCTCTGAAAGACACGCTGAAGGAAGTACAGGAAAAAGCGCTGCTTACTTCCGTCCGCGATCAGGCCGAAGACGTGGAGACGCAGGCCAACCGGGTGTCCGACCTGGCCCGCATGGTGCGCGAACGCGGCTACGCATGGGAAAAGGACCTCGAACCCAAATGCCTGGATTTCCGGAAACGCTGGTCGGAACTGAAGCCGGGCGTGATGCAATCGATCGTGCGCGAAACGGCATCCCTGAAGGTGCGCGTCGCCCAGGCCGAGGCCGATGTGGCCCAGGCCGCCGCCCGCGTGACCAATCCGGCTGCCGCCAATGCGGTCCTTCCTCTGGTGGAGCAAACGCTTGAGACGCTCAAGAGCGCCGCCGAAGCCGCCGAGAAGGCGGTATCCGGCATGTTCGACCGGATGGCCTCCGACCTCGGCGCGCTGGAGAGTCATCTGATCCAGATCTCCTGGATGATCGAACAGTCGGCGGCGGCCAAGATCGAATGGCTGGCGGCCGAGACCGGCGTCCTGGCCGTGAAAGCCAAATGGGACAAGGACGGTAAAGACGATCCGAAGGGAATCCTTTACCTGACCGATCAGCGCCTGGCGTTCGAACGCAAAGAGGACGTGGCGACCAAGAAGGTGCTGTTCATCACCACCGAAAAGGAAAAGGTGCAGGAGGCAATGCTGGTCGTGCCGCTCCCGGATGTAACCGGAGTCACAGCCAGCAAGAAAGGCTTGATGGGGCATGAGGACCATCTGGATTTCGAATTCACTTCGGCCGCGCCGGTCCGCAAAGCCCACTTCCACATCGACGGCCAGGACTGCAACCAGTGGCAGGCCGCCGTCGGACGGGTGAAGGACGGCGATATCGAAAAGAGCCGGATCGCGCCGATCTCGGAGGAGGAAAAACAAAGGTTGCGCCACGCGCCGACCAAATGCTCCTCTTGCGGCGGCATTATCAAAGCGGCCATCTTGCGCGGTCAGACGGAGATTAATTGCACGTATTGCGGGGCGGTGACGCGGTTCTGATGCACGGATTAAACGGATGATTATTGCAGGGGCGACCCACTGGGTCGCCCTTACGTTTTTATGACGCATCTGTTGGGGCAGCCCTTGTGGTCGCCCTTCGTTTTTAAGAGGGCGACCCAGTGGGTCGCCCCTACGTTTTTTATCGATATGAGGGCGACCCTCGTGGGGTCGCCGGCGGTTTACGCCGCCGGCTTCTCTTCCGCGGGCGCATCCAGCAGGTAAAAAATCGGATCGTACTTGCGGGTCAGCTCGAGATACCGCCGGCTCTCCGCTTCGTTCCCGCGGCGCTTTTCGGCGACGGCCAGGTGGTATGCATCCGATGCTTTGCCGAATTCATCCGCATGCCGAGTCAGGGCGTCCTGGAGCAGGCGGATCCCCTCATCCGGGCGTCCCATTTCGGCCAGCACCGCCCCGCGGGTGCTGATGATCGAGGGCTCCCAACCGATTTGCCGGAAGGCCTCCGAGGAATAGCGGTCGGATTCCGCCAGCATGTCCGGATCCTTGAGCAGCAGGTCGGCATAGGCGATATTGTTATAAAGCAAATACTTAAGGTAAGGCTGTTTCGCCGCTTCCGAGGAAAGGATCGCCTCGAACTCCGCGCGCGCCTCGCCAAACCGTTTTTGTTTGATGAACGCATTTCCCTTCAATATCCGCAGGGACGGCTGTTCCGGCTGCAGCGCCAACCCATGGTCGAGCCAGCCCAGGGCGGCGGCGGGATCATTCCGCGCCAAAGCCTCCATGGCTTCCAGAATGTAATACGCCTGGTTTCGATTCACCTCCTCTTCCGGCTTCTGGAACAGCAAATGCAGCAATTGATATCCGTCGGTGCCGAGCTGCCCGGCCGAGCCGCCGGTTTTCATCGGCAGCAGATTATGCAAAAGGAGTATCAGGTTAAGGAAAAGGAACAGCGAAGTCCAATGCAGCGGATCCATCAGCGGCAAGGCGAACAAGCCTTGAAAGAGCAGGAGAAACACCTGGAGCATCATCGCCGCGGCGATCATCACGCCGTGCATGACGGAGCCCGCCAGAATCGCCCCGAAAAACCGCGCCCGGTTTCCCTGCCCCGGCGGGCAGGCCATCACCGTCCCGCCGCCAAAGGGCCACAAACGCATCTCCCAATCGGTTCCGGCAACGCGCCCTGAAAAAAGAATCCGCCCATAACCGATGATCACCTTGAAAATCCGCACGCCCAGGATTTTTCCGGCGATGGCATGCGCCAATTCATGCGCCGCGATTATGGGGTAGTTGATCAACACCAAAAACAGCAGGTCGGCGGCGACGCGGATCATCCCCCGGTGGAACGTGACCGCATCCAGCAAGGCGAGGATGATCGCGATCAGGAAAACCGATTCCAGCTGCTCACGAATAAAAATTTTTTCCCAACAGCCCGGGCAATAGGCGCGCTTCACCAGCCCGACCCACCGCTTCCGGACCAGGAAGACATCCGGAATGTCGGATTCCAATCCGCATCGGCTGCATTTCATACAGCCCCGCCCTCGGGCGGGCCGGCCGGATTCCGCTTCCTGGAACCGCCGATCCATTTATACAGACCGGCGGCCAGCAGGAATAGCAATACGGCAACCGTAACCAGGGCTCCTGCCCGGCAATCGAGCGGCTCGTAAATATATTCCACAACATGTTTTCCCGCCGGCACGCGCACCGCCCGGAATACGTAATCCGCCTGCAGGAGAGGAACGCGACCGCCGTCGAGGAACGCATCCCATCCGTGATCGTTCATATCCGCCAGGACCAGGTAGCCGTCGGCGGGAAAATCGACTTCGATCCGGAAGGCATTCGGATTGCGGCCTGCCATTGCGGATACCGCCGGCGCGGACGGACACGCCCCCCCCTCCGTCCCCCCGCCGAGTTCGAGGATCACCGTCCCGGCGGGATCGAACCGCGGATCCATCACCGCCCGCCACGCGTCCTCCGGGCTGATCATCCACTCCGCGCGGCACACCCCCCAAACCCGCGCCGGACCGCCCGGCAGATAACGCAGCGTTGGATCGTCGGCCCCTTCCGGCCATTCCCACACGGCGCCGACATTCATCATCCGGAGGATCGTATCGCGCTGCGCGGCGGGAAGAGTCTCCAGGCCTTCCAATAGCTCGGCGTATCGTGATAAGACGAAGGAATCGAAATTGTTCGCCGAGGGGATGCCGTCGAGCATGCCGGCATTCGGAAGTTCCCAGCGCCGCACATCCATCCAATCCGAAAGCCCCTGAAACGTCCGGAACACGAACGCCCGGTCGTACATCAACCGGTAGCGGATATCCTCCGGCATGTAGAGGCGCCGCCCGTCCAGCCCGGCGGCGAGCTCCGCGGCGGCCGGATTTTCCGAACGGTAGAGATCCGGGTCCGTGGCAGGGACCAGGCCCCGCGCGGCAAATACCAGATCGAGCGCCACCAGCAGCGCGGCCGCCGCCGGGAAAAGCCGGGCGGCAAGCGGCCGGCGCTGCGCGGCATATTTAAGGAAGCCCAGACCGGCGATAAGCACTCCAATCGCGCCGGCGGCCGCGATCGAGCTTGAAAAGGAAGGATAGATGGATGGGATAAATCCGGCGCCGATCCCGGCCAGCATCACGCCCGCCGCCGCCATCCCGAACCGCGCCGGGCCAGCCGGTGTATCCGCGGCCGCATGCACCCACTGTTCGGCGCCCGCCGCGGCCAAGAGGCACAGCGCGAAGACGAACAGGATCATGATCCGCGTCGGCGCCTGGAAAAAATCAAAGGTCGGCGCGTG
>CAZYSF010000371.1:0-8269 GCA_964649635.1 uncultured Anaerolineales bacterium
CGCCGCCGGAAGTGATCGCGCAGCTGTGGGAAATCCCCGCTCCGACGGCTATCATTCCACCCGTCATACCGACGACGGTGACCGGCATGGAGCTGTTCGTCTGTGTCCCGTTTCCCAGCTCGCCGGTTGCATTCAATCCCCAGCATTGGACCGAACCTTCGGATGTCAACACGCACGTATGTTCCGAAACGCTGGCGGCGATGGAGACCACCGGCCCCGCCAGCCCGGTGACATCCACGGGGTAGGCCGAATCGTTTGTCGTTCCATCCCCCAGCGCGCCGTAGAAATTCCGCCCCCAGCATTTAACTCCGCCCTCCGCGGTCAGCGCACAGGTATGATACGCGCCCGTGGCGATCGCCTGGATGCCTCCCGGCAATCCGATGACATCCACCGGAACGGCGCTTGCGGTGTTTGTCCCGTCGCCCAGTTGGCCGTAACCGTTATACCCCCAGCATTTCACCGCTCCGGACGTGGTCAGGGCGCATGTGTGGCCGTACCCGGCCGAGACCGCGGCTATCCCGCTTGTCAGGCCCTGGACAAACGCCGGCAACGAGCGGCTGATATTTGTTCCGTCCCCCAGCTGGCTGTACCAGTTGTACCCCCAGCATTTCACTCCCCCGATCGATGTCAAAGAGCAGGTGTGCGCATACCCGGCGGTAAGATTTATCGCATCCCATGATGGAGGAATCGTACCTGCCGCAGTTGGAGTCCAACTCTCAGAAGGTGTCGGCGTATCGGTGGGCATAAATGTCGAAGATGGAGTTATGGGGACCGTCGGCGTCGAGGTGCCGGTTCGGGTTGTCGTCCGGGTGGGTGTGATGGTGCGCGTTCTTGTTTTGGTCCTTGTAAGTGTGGCGCTTGGAATATCCGTCTGGGTTGGTGTTTCTGAAGATACCGGCATATCCGTAGCCGTGCCGGTGGGATACAGCATGCCGGTTGGCGGAGTCTCGGTAAAGGTCTCCACAAGAGTCTCAGCGGGAGTCGTCGAAAAAGTCTGCGTTTCCGTACCGGTTGGTTCCCCCTCCTGGGCCCTCGTGACGTCATGCTGCATGAATAGCACGAGATATAAAGGAATAACAATGGCGGCTGCTGCGGCGATCCAGTTCGAGAGATTTCTCCGGGAACGGATGAGTTTTGTCTGCATATCCCCTGCCTTCTATTATTCTTTTTTTGGATTTCGGGGGTTTTCAGATCTTGGTGGTTTCTCTCCCCCCCCGTGCTCATCTGCATATCCATTATACTAATTTTAGGCAAGGAGGATTATTCTATTTTGAAAAATTTGTTTCCGTTCTGTAACAACCTTTTCTACGATACTTTACCTTATGTTACTATTATGATCCAAATCGTCTATATAGAAAATAACTTCCAGATCCATTACGATTTATTCGAATGGGGAAAAAGTCGGTTTCTTTATAGAAAAAAAAGACCTGTTTGCCGATCGGTCAACATTGTGAAGCTCAAAAGCTCTGTACTTGGATTTCTTTTTCCACCCATATTCAACCTTAAGCAGGTGATCCCGTTATCCCAATATGGATATCGAAAGAGTATCCCCTTTCCGCTCATCTTAATGCTTATCCGGTTTTTTGTCTCAATTTCGAAATTGCAGAAAACGGGACGGGGATTGATATCAACGCAGTCAGTTAATGCAATCAGACTGGATTCTTTCCTCCAGTCTGAGTAGACCAAGAGCGGGTGACGGGATTCGGACCCGCGAATGCTTGCTTGGGAAGCAAGTGCCTTACCACTTGGCTACACCCGCGTGATACAACCGCTTTCGGTCGGCTGATTATAGCCAGCCGGCCGGTGAGCGTCAACCTTTCCGCAGCAGCCGGAGGACCGCGCCATTCGGCGTGTCCATCACACCCCACCCCATCTGTTCGATTTCCATCCGGATCCGATCGCCTTCCGCAAACCGGCCGGCCTGGCGCATCCGCTCGCGATCCTGCAGCAGCGCTCCAACCTCCGGCGGCGGCAAAACCTCCGCCTCTTTTTCCCCGCGCCGGGTCCGGACTTCCTCCCAGACTTTTTTATCCACCTCAAACGGTTCGGAGGGAATCCGGTACTCCCCCAGTTCCTCAAGCGGGAATTCGGATTCCACGGGAAAAGTCCTTTCCCGCCCGTCCCGGACGACGGTGATCGTGCCCCTCCCTTCCACTCTCCCCCTCCCTGCCGACCAATCCAGAACGGCAGCCGTGTGCTCGTCCAATCCGAGGATGGTTGTCCCGGGCGGCAGTGTTCCTGCAAGCGCATCAAACCGCTCACGTCCGATAAAGCACCGGCTGGTATCCAAATCCTCCCCGCCCTCGGTGTTGTTCCAATGCGAAACCACCGCCAGGCTCCAGCCGATCGGACCGAACAGGTCCAGTCCCGGCTTCCATTCCGGGTCTTCTCCGGCTTTGAAGATTTCATAAACCGGCAGGGCAAACGCGCCAACCGCGACGGCGGCGGCACTGGCCAGCACCAGCTGGGCTCCCTGCTGCCAGCTCGCCAGCACCAGCTGCCAGGCGAGGCTGCCCCGCAGCTGCCGGACCGCATATGTCGGGCTGCCCGCGCCCATATACACCATATCGGCGGCGGAAACCGGCCGCAGGAGCGCGGCCTCATCCGTGCTGAACGGTTTCGCTTTCCGCCGGGCCGGGATCACATCGATCTGCGGAGAAAACTCGGCTGTGCGCAGGGCGATCGCGTCGGCGACCCGGCCCGCGACTTTCGCGGAGTTGAGTTCAAAGCCGGCGGGCGTCTCCAGAATGGCGACCCGGTATCCGCGCGGCAGAGATGCCGACAGTTTGCGGAAAATCAAACCGCCGGTCGGCGATGTCTCTCCCGAACTGATGAAAGTGACTATCCCTGGAATCATGTCTGCCCTTCTCCGCGAGTGTACCATCAGAAGATAGTCTTATAATAGAGGAAGCCTCCGAAAAAATGAGGGGAAAACGACCATATGAATTTCCCGCGAATCCCGCTCGGAACAACCGGCATAAAAATTCCGCCGCTCGGCATCGGCACCTGGGCCTGGGGGGATCGGATGTTCTGGGGCTACGGCCGGGGGTATGGCGATGCCGACATCCGCGACGCGTTCGAGTATTGCCTTCAGGCGGGGATCAACTTCTTTGATACCGCTGAGGTGTACGGACTTGGCCAGTCGGAAAAAATGATCGGCCGGCTGCTTAAAGCGGACGGCCGTCCGGCCGTGCTGGCGACGAAATACTTCCCCTTCCCCTTCCGCCTGACGAAAGGCCGTGTGCAGCGCGCTTTGCGCGGCAGCCTGCAGCGCCTGCAGGCCGGGACCGTCGATCTGTATCAAATTCACCAGCCAATCTCCCTGATACCGGACAAAGCGCTGATGCAAGCCCTGGCCGGCTCCGTCCGCGCCGGGAGGATCCGCGCGGCGGGCGTATCCAATTACAACCTGGAACGGACCCGGCAGTGCGCCGCTTTTTTGAAAGCGGAGGGCCTGCCGCTCGCCTCCAATCAGGTCTCGTTCAGCCTGCTGAACCGGGACCCGGAAAAGACCGGCCTGCTCGCGTTATGCCGCGAACTTGGCGTCTCCGTTATCGCCTACAGCCCGCTCGGGATGGGCATGCTTTCCGGCCGCTATACGCCGGAATCTCCGCCCCGGGATTTCCGCGGAAACCGGTATTCCAAGGAATACCTTTCCCGCCTCCCGCCGCTTCTCGAGCTCATGCGGGAAATCGGCCGGGCGCACGGCGGGCGCTCCACGGTCCAGGTCGCGCTGAACTGGGTGATCGCGAAAGGTGCCATCCCCATCCCGGGTGTGAAGAACAAACGCCAGGCGGAAGATGTGATCGCCGCGCTGGAGTGGCGCCTGACCGGCGAGGAAACGGCGCAGTTGGATTCCGCCAGCGACGCGGTGGGACGGCGATGACCTTCAGCCGCTTGACCATATTCTCTTTTTCAACCCGGCCGGCATGGCGCTTTCGGCTTGCGGACCGCGCGGAAGGAAATCCGGCTTCCGGCCGGCCCTGGAAGGCTTATGCCCTTTTCTAACGAATCCCCGATGGCCGAGGAGGAATCCCCGCGGGTACTCGTCACCGGCGTGACCGGATACATCGGCGGCCGGCTCGCCCCGCGCCTGCTCGAATCCGGCTACCGGGTGCGGGTGCTCGTCCGCGAAAAGGCGCGCCTCGCCGGACGGCCGTGGATCGACGCGGTCGAGGTCGCGGCCGGCGACGCGTTGAAATCCGGCCCGTTGGAAGAAGCCATGCGGGAGGTGGAAACCGCATTTTTCCTGCTCCATTCCCAGCGCGGCGGGGCCGCCTTCCGCGAACGGAACCTCGTGGCCGCGGAGCATTTCACGGCCGCGGCCAGGTCGGCCGGGGTGCGGCATATCATTTTCCTCGGCGGATTGGGGGAGGAACCATTCGACCGCTCCGGCCTGCTCGCCTCGCAGCGCCGCTGTGCCGAGATCCTGCGCCGGTCCGGCATCCCGCTCACCGAATTCCGCTCCGGCCCGGTGGTCGGCAGCGGCAGCGTGCTGTTTGAAATTGTCCGCTGTCTCGCCGAACGGTCGCCCGTATTCTTCTGCCCCAAATGGCTGACCACGCCCATCCAGCCGATCGCCATCCGCGACCTGCTGGGTTATCTCATCCTGGCGGTTTGCACCCCCACCGCGCGCGGAAAGATCATCGAGATCGGCGGCCCGGAAGTGACGAGCGTCCTCCAGATGATGCGCGCTTACGCGCAGGAGCGCGGATCGCGGCGCTTGATGATCCAAGTGCCCTGGTACCTCCCCTGGCTTTCGTCGCAATGGGTGCATTGGGTGACGCCGATCCCGGACGACCTTGCCCGGACCCGCATCGACGGCCTTTATCATCCGGCGGTGGTGAACGCCCACACCGCGGAGGGAATCTTCGGCCCGTTGCCGCTGATCCACTACCGGGAGTTCCTCCGCCGCGCAATCGATCGGATGGAACAGGGGGAGGTGGAGACCACCTGGGCGGATTCTCTGGCCAGCAGCCAGGGGGACCGGATGCCGGACGGTCTGGAATTCCAGGATGGCTTGATCCTGGAGCACCGCCAGCGTCTGAGCGCCGCTTCCCCGATAGACATTTTCCGCGTGTTCACATCCCTGGGCGGCGCGCAGGGATGGTTTTACATGGATTGGCTCTGGAGATTTCGCGCCTGGCTCGATAGGCTGGCCGGCGGCGTGGGCATGAAGCGCGGGCGAAGGCATCCGCAGGACGTGCGTCCGGGGGATGTGGTGGATTTCTGGCGCGTGGAAAAAGTTGAGGCAGGCCGGCTCCTGCGCCTGCGGGCCGAGATGCGCATGTTCGGCCTGGGCTGGCTGGAATTCCTGATCGTGCCGCTCGGGATCGGGAAGACCCGCCTGCTGCTGACCGCGTATTATCTTCCCGAGGGATTCCTCGGAATTCTCTATTGGATTTTCCTGAAGCCGGTCCACGCGACGATCTTTTCCGGATTGATCCGCGCCATCTGCCGCCGCGCGGAACGCGTCGTCAAAAGCGCGGCTTGATGCATCTCAGAACCATAATAATTGATAAAAAAAACGCCGCGTACGGAAGCACGCGGCGTTTTTTTACGGCAGAACCCTGAATTTATCGAAACAGGCTTGTGAGGACGACATCCACGCCGCCCGGCAGGTAGATCCGGTAGGCGGAAGCGTTCTTGCTGACAACGAAGGTCCATTCCACGGACGTGATCGAATTCGTACTCCCATGCGACTGCATGAACACCCAGGCGATATTCTGGTTCAAGGAGACATCCCAATCCGCCACCTCATTGTGCGACGTGCCCTTGGTGAGGACGTTCGCTTCCGCGACAATAAACGTATCCGAGGAGGATTTTGGCGTATAGCGGTTGTTGCCGAAGAGAATTTCCGATTCTTCGTGCAAGTCCGTAAATTTTAGCTGCACGCCGTTAACCGTCACCGGCATGGTGATGCCCGGTATCCCGGTCGGCGTATTGGTTTTAGTGGGAGTGGGAGTCTTTGTCGGGGTCGGTGTGTTGGTCGGGGTCGGCGTGGTGGTCGGCGTGGCCGTCGGATGCGCCAGGAAGGGCACAGACTGGCAGGCCAGCGAGAAGAACACCAGTGCCAGGCCAATGACGAGGAGTGGGTTGCGTTTCATGATAAGAGCTCCTTGACGAGTCCAGATTGGTTTGATATCGATGCGCGGAGGAAGCCATCCGCGGTGTTTTCGTTATTCCGGTGATTTGGGATTACCACTACAAGAGGCTCGTCAGGACGACGTCCACGCCGCCCGGCAGGTAAATCCGGAAGGCGGAAGCACTCTTGCTGACGATGAAGGTCCATTCCGCGGAGTCTATCGAACTCGTATCGCCGTGCGACTGCATGAACACCCAGGCGATATCCTGGTTCAAAGAAACATCCCAATCCGCCACTTCATTATGCGACGTGCCGTTGGTGAGGATGTCCGCTTCCACGACGATAAACGTATCCGAATTGTTTTTGGGCGTATAGCGGTCGTTGCCGAACAGGATTTCCGATTCTTTGTGCAGGTCGGTGAATTTCAATTTTACGCCGTTGACCGTCACCGGCACGGTGATTCCCGGCACACCGGTCGGGGTGGGTGTTTTGGTCGGAGTCGGCGTGGAGGTCGGCGTGGCCGTCGGATGCGCCAGGAAGGGCACGGACTGGCAGGCCAGTGATAAGAACACCAGCGTCAGGCCGATGACAAGCAACGGACGATGTTTCAACATGATGGCTCCTTGATGAGCTGAGGATGGGGAGATCCTGATAAATTGTACTCGAAATCTTCAAAAAAAACTTCGCGGCGGGAAAAATTTTGCCCATGCCTCCAGGAGCCTGCCGGGCAGGCGGGCCGCTGGGATCATCGTATTGTAAACCTCCGAAGGGTTTCCGTAAAAAGCGGTTAAATAATCCCGCGACCGGCGTGGATTGACGTTCAAGGGATGATCGAATCAAGCGGGATTGCCAACCCCTCCGGAAGGACCAGCAGGAAGCTGTCGGCGCGGCTCCCGACCGGGAACGCCGGATCCGGTTCGATAAGCGCAAGGGTGTCCGGATCCCGCGCGGAACCGAATCCGCCAATAGCCTTTATAATCAAAATGCTATAACCTTCCTGGGAGGCGCTTTTTGTGTCGGAATCATTCCCCCGCGCGCCGGATTTTCAACTGGTGGATTCCAAGGGCTATCCGGTCACGCTTTCCACGTTACGCGGCCACACCAACGTCGTCCTCGTGTTGAACCGCGGGCTATCCTGCCCCTTCTGCCGCGGCCACCTCACGCAACTGCGCCGGGATGCAGACGCCTTTGAAGCGCGGCATGCCGTAATCCTCATAATCGACCCCGATCGCCCGGAGCAAATCCAGGATTATTGGGAACGGGAAGGGCTGCCTTTCCCCGGATTTGCCGACACCGAAAATCACGTCGCCTCCCTTTTCCGCCAAACGGTGGACAGGTACGGAAAGGGACGGCTTCCATCGGTCATCCTCCTCGATCGGGAGGGCCGGATCCGGTTCCGCCATGACGGCGCATCCGCCCCGGACATCCCCTCCAGCGAAACCCTTCTCGCCGAATTGGACCGGATCAACCTGGAACCCTCCCCTTGAAAGCCGCTCGCGTGCTGGCCCTGCTCCTGACGGGGGCGGGGATTTTTTCGGGATGCGCAGGCGCCACCCGGCAGGTTCGGCTTGTCACCCTGACCGAATTGACCGGACCTCATGCGGCCTACGGCAACGGGATCCGGAAAGCCGCCAGCCTGGCGCTCGAGGAGTACCGGGCAACCCTGGAAAACGCCGGGTGGGATGTGGACCTGACCGCCTACGACGCGCGCGGCCCGGCCAAGGATTTTTCAGCCGCCGTTTCCCGGATCGCCTCCCAACCGGATGTCTTTTGCGTCGTGGTGCACGCCGGTACCGGCATGGCTTTCCTGGCCCTGCCCCCCCTTCGCGCGGCAGGAATTCCGGCCGTCTTCCCGGCCGAGACCTCCCCGCTTCCGGAAAATGATCCGCCCCCCGGAACCCTCTGGCTTTCACCCGATGACCGCATGCACGGCGCCGCAGACGCCGAATGGACGGCGGCCAACGGATTCACTGGCGTTTTATTAATCGCCGAGTCCGGCGCCCATTCCCAGGCCATCGCCGACGGCTACCTTGCGCGCAAGGTCTCGCTGATGTGCGGCTTCTGCTATGCCCCGCAGGTCGTGGCGGCTTGGTGTGTGCACCCGAACGGACTGTCGCGGTCCGCGGCGCTCGATCCCGAGCGTGCCCGGCGACTGCTAACGCTTGTCCCGCGCAAGATCGCTGG
>CAZYSF010000372.1:0-3671 GCA_964649635.1 uncultured Anaerolineales bacterium
CCGACGGCCGGCCGGTGTTCGTCCCGTTTGCCGCCCCCGGAGAGCGGATCCGGGTGGAACCGGGGGAATCCCACAAGGGATTCTTCCGCGCGCGGTTGCTTGAGGTGATCGAATCATCGCCGGACCGGACCGCGCCGCGCTGCCGGCATTTCGGCGAGTGCGGCGGTTGCCAGTTCCAGCATCTGACCTACGCGAGCCAGGTGCGGGCAAAGGAATCGATCCTGCGCGAACAGCTCGTTCGCCTGGGGGGGATACCCGAGGCGCCCATCCGGCCGACGGTCGTTTCCCCCAACGATTGGAATTATCGCAATCACATTCAGGCCACTCCGTCGGGAAAAAAGCTGGGTTACTTCCGCGCCGGTTCGCAGGAGGTTCTTCCGATCGAAGAATGCCACCTGCCCGAACCGCGGTTGTGGGATTTATGGAACAACCTGGAATGGGAACCCGATCCGGGACTGCGCCAGATCGGTTTCCGGGCAGGCGATGATGACGAAATGATCGTTTTCGAGGGCGAACCCGGCATGATCCCGGAAGTGATCGTCGAGTCGGACGTTTCCGCCGCGTGGCTGGATTCGGAGGGCGGAGCGTTTTATCTGGCGGGCGGGCCGCTGCGCTATGAAATCCTCGGGCGGGCGTTCACGGTATCGGCGGGCAGTTTCTTCCAGGTCAACACGGGGCAGATACCGGCGATGGTAAAAACAGTGCTGGAACTTGCCGATCCGGCGCGGGATGAAACGGTGTTGGATATTTATTGCGGGACGGGCCTCTTCAGCGCGTTCCTGGCCGGGCGCGCGGCGCGGGTGATCGGGATCGAAGAATCGCCGTCCGCGGCGGCGGATTTCGAGGTTAATCTTAATGAGTTTGATGCGGTCGAGTTGTACGCCGCGTCCGCCGAAGCCGCGCTCGGGGCGATCACGGCGCGCGCGGAGCTTGCGGTGGTCGATCCGCCGCGCAGCGGATTGAGCGCGCAGGCGATGCGGGCGCTCCTCGCGGCGGCGCCTGGACGGATCGTGATGGTCTCATGCGAGATGTCGACGCTTGCGCGCGACGCACGCATCCTTTCCCGCGCCGGATACCGGCTGACCGACCTGGTGCCGATCGACATGTTCCCGCAGACGAGCCACCTGGAAACGGTCAGCCGCTGGAAGAAGGAGTGACCGTAGGCTGGGGAACCGTTCCGGGAGCGACCGGCTTATCGATGTCATCCTGAGGACGCGATCTTTGCGTCCGAAGATCTGCTTTTTCTATTTCGTCGAGACCCTTCGGCCTCGCATTGCTCGGCCTCAGGGTGACAATCACTTGTATCCGCAATTCGAAGGAGTAATTACGTTGAGACAACCAAGCAAGGAAACGCAATTTGCGATCCGTACGGCAAAGGCCGCCGGGCGGATCCTGATGCAGGGATTCGGCACCGGAGTACGGATCGAACACAAGCGGCGGGAGATCGACCTGGTGACGGAATTCGACCGCCGCTCGGAGGCGCTCATCCTCGGGCGGATCCGAAAAACCTATCCCGAACACCGCATCCTGTCCGAAGAGAGCGGCCGGGGGGGCGCCGGCGGCGACCCGATCTGGATGGTCGATCCACTCGATGGGACGGTTAATTTTGCGCACGGCGTGCCGATCTTCAGCGTGTCGATCGCGCTGTGCCGCGCGGGGCGGGCGGTTCTGGGAGTTGTATATGACCCGACCCGCAAGGAATGCTTCTGGGCGGAACGCGGGAAGGGCGCCTATTGCGGAGAGAAGCGGCTGCATGTCTCGAATGCGGCCGAGCTTGGGAAGAGCCTGCTGGTGACGGGGTTCCCGTACGACGCCTGGACGAATCCGGATAACAACCTGGACCAATACGCGCGGTTCGCGGTGCGCACCCGGGGCGTCCGGCGGCTGGGATCGGCGGCGCTCGACCTTTCCTACATCGCGGCCGGACGGTTCGACGGATACTGGGAACTGCGGCTTTCGCCGTGGGACGTGGCCGCCGGCGGATTGATCGCCGAGGAAGCCGGCGCGCGCGTGACCGCGATCGACGGGGAGGGCGAGTACCTGACCGAGACGCCCTCGCTGATCGCGGCCAATCCGGCGCTGCATGCGAAAATGGCTGAAGTGATCCTGGGTAAGGCGTTAACCTTTTAACCGCAAAGGCGCGAAGCACGCCCAGATTTTAAAAAAAAATAATCAAACCTTAGCGCCCTTTGCGGCTTCGCGGTGAAAAGGTTTTACTCCTTCGGCGGAAGGCGCACGATGAAATCCGCGCGCAATTCCCCGCCGTCGCCGCCGGTGAAAAGCCCGTAGACGGCGACCACATCCCCCTTCTGCAAATCCAATAACGAAATCGCGCGGCCGTCCTGTTCGAGGAAGCGCGTATCGGCCGTGAGCATGATAAGGCGCGGACCGGTGGACGAGGTCACCTGGATGCTCTGCGGCTGGATGCGCAGTATCCGCCCGGTCAGATTCGGCCGCCCCGACGGCAGGCTCGCCGGCGGATGGGGAGTCGGCTGCGCCCCCGGAAGCGCCGGACCGCCGGGAGGAATGCCGCCCTGGGCGGGGCGGTTATTTGCATTCCCCATACCGCCCGGGCCGGAATAACTCAACCCGTCGCGGGTCCAGCCGTGTTCGCCGACGTAGACCCCGAGCGAGAAGGTGGAGGCGAGCAGCATCAGGAGGAGCAGCGCGCCCCCGACGGAAAGAGAAATTATTTTCCAGCGATTTGCAGCCATCGTTGCATTATCCCTGTTTCGTTGATAACGTCCACGGTTGCCAGGTTAATAGCGGTTCCGGGTGTTGATCCGATGCCGGCCGGGCGGATGGTGAACGCGTAAGCGCCGGGGTCGGTTCCCGAGGGGATGACCAGCGCGAAGGAATCCGAGATGACGCTACCGGGGGGCAGCGGCACCGTTTGCGAATACCGCCCGAGCAGGCCGAGTCCGATCTCGTGCTGTTCGAGCGTGAGGTCCCCGAGCCGTGTTTCCACGCGGATGGACGTGACGCTTTTCAACCGCCAGAAGAACTTGACGGTCAGGACATCCCCGCTTTCGATCCGCTGGGTGGAGAGATCGAACCCCAGGAGCTGCACCGGCCCGAGATCTGCTTCGACGATGAATTGCGGAACCGCAGCGGCTTCACGCAGCGGCGGGGGACCGGCCGTGAGGTGATAGAGCACAAGAGTCTCGCGGCGGCCGAAGCTCTCCTCCGGCTGCTGGCCGAAAAGAACCGGGATCGACCAATAGTTGCCCGTGAGCAAGCCGGCCGGCAGCGCGCCGGGGCCCTGGTTGCCGGTGATGGCGCGGGTTGTGGTGAAGAGGTCGCGCCCGGCGAGATCCTGCGCGGAGGGATTGGGGCCGGGCAGCAGCGGGAGAAGCACATCCGCGCGCGTATCGTAAACGAGCTGCCAGTAGAAAGCATCATACCCGAACACGCCCGACGGAGTGACGAGGGCGGAGTTCTCGGGGAGGACGCTCCACACACCGGCGTAGAAATCGTTAACCGCCGTATCGCCGGAGAAATCGTTCGCGGACCAATTGTTGTGCAACGGCACCGCCGCAATTAAAATCATCGCGCACCCGGCCACAACCGTTGTCGGTTTGGTTATGAAGGCGTGCGGTCGCCGCGCCCATTTTTCCCAAACAAATTGAACGCCGCCGATGATTTCGGCCGCACCAAACCCGAAAAACGCC
>CAZYSF010000373.1:0-3963 GCA_964649635.1 uncultured Anaerolineales bacterium
GACCCAGTGCGAGGAAATCCTCGCACTCCTTGTAGACAATGAATAGATCATCGACGGCGGCTTCGTCCACCGCGCGGATTTCCACCACATCATCACGGATAAGCATGGATCTTTTCCCACCCCCATTCGTCGGAGATGCGGACGCCGCCGGCGTTGCCCGTTCATTCCGGTCCGGCCTTCCAGGGAATGGTGACATCCCGGGGCAGGCAGAAGGGGATTATTCGTTTTCTTTTTGCTTGAAATTGTTACGGTATTTTTCGATGAAGGCGGGATCCAGGACCGGCATCGGATTGGAATACAGGTCGACCGGAAGCGGATAATTGGTCCGGCAGTCCGGGCAGGTCCAGTTGGAGGGGTGTTCGCCGTTGCTCAGGGAAAATGTGTAACCGACATGGCAATGCGGGCACCACGCTTCGATCGCTTCGTAGGTGCAATGTTGGAGAAAACACGGCGCTTCCAGGTCCTCGCAAAGGTACACCAGCTCCTTTTTGCAGTCCTGGCAGCGGAATAGGACAAGCTCCCCCATGTTTCCTTCCGGGATTGCTTCGTTTGGTTTTTCCGTCATGATGCCTTTGGGAATACCGCTGGAATTGGCTTGACCGACTTCCCCCTTCGGACATCCCTGTCCGGTTCAGCCTGCACGGCATTTATGCGTTTAATTGTACCCCCGGCCTCTGGCCGGCAAAGCCCCCATTCCTCCTATATTCAATTCCGACCGCCGGGTCTGATCCGGAATTGCGCCGGATGCCGGTGTATTTCTTTCCGGAGGATCACAATACCATGATCACGCTCTCGCGGGCGTTTAATTCCGCGTAAAGTTGATCCAAGTGCTCCCGGCTGCGCGCGACGATCCGGACGGTCAGCGAAATATATTTCCCCCCGGCGCTCGTTCTCCGGCTGACGTCCTCCTCCTTGAAATCCCCGGCATGAGTCCGCACGATCGCCAGGACCTCGGCCTCGAATTCGGCGCAGGGGATCCCGATGATCTTGACGGGGAAGTCGCAGGGATAGAGGGAAGGGAAGGGATTGCGGTTTGTCATTTCGCGGCACATTATAACCGGCGTCTCTGTCCTAACCCCCTACCCCACATCTTCTCTGTCCTAACCCCCCTCCCCACGTGGATTGTTTTACAGAAAATGATTCTTCTTCCCCCTCCCCCCTTCCCCGTAAGGAGAAGGGGGGAGGGATGAGAATAAACAGATTACGAAAAGAATCCGCTTTGGGGTAGGGGGTTAGGAGAGTAGAGAAAACGGGAGGCAGTAGGGGGCGCTTGCGAAAATCAGGCCATCCGCACGCCGGCGAGTTTTTATCCCAACGCTTTCTGCAACGCATCCAACTCCGGCTCCCCGGGCCCGAGCGGCAGGTCGATCTTCCCGCGCGCGACGACCGAGCGGAGCGCCCCCATCATCACCTGAAAGCCTTTGAGCGCCGTCTCCCCGTCGCACGGATGGACCCGCGAATCATCATCCAGCCAGGCGACCATATCCTCGATGTAGGGCGGCATATCGTGCGCGTAATCCATGTATCCGGGACCCGAGATCGCGCCGTCCCGGGTCACCGCCCGCCAGCCGCCGCCCTTGCCCTCCTTGCCGGTCAGCACCTCGGCAAATCCCTCCGTCCCCTGGGCGCCGATGCGGCATTTGTGCCACATCGAATCCACTTCCGGAACGTCCGGCGCCCCGGCTCCGCATTCGAAGATCCCGCGCACGCCGTTGGCATACTGCACCAGCGCGCCGATGTAATCCGGCGAAACGTGCACATCGGCGAACTTTTCGCAGCCTGCGGCCTGGCCGGCCACCCAGAGAGGGTCGGCGCCGCCGTTGTACCAGCCGGCGTATTCGATCAGGTGGGTCATCATGTGCATCATCCAGCCGATGGAGTGGCCGTAGACGGTGTGGACCCGGCCGATCGCGCCGCCGGCGATGATCTCCTTCACCTTGCGGTAATGTTCACCGTAGCGGTGCTGGTGGCTGACGACGGTTTTCACCCCCGCCGCGCGCACCAGTTTGTACATCTCGAGCGCTTCGTTCATCGAAAGTGCGACCGGTTTTTCGTAGGCGATCATCTTCACGCCGGCTTCCACGCCGGCGCGGATCATCGGCAGGCGGAGCTGCGGCAGCGTGCAGAAAATGAACAGGTCCGGCGTGACGCTTTGCAGCAGTTTTGCGGCGTGGGCATCCGTCCGTTCCACATTGAATTTCTGGGCCGCGGTTTCCATCCGGCCGGGGTCGATATCGCACAAACCTGCCAGCTTCAAGCGCGGATTCTTCGCCACGGCTTCGGCGTGGTGCATGCCGCGCTTGCCCAACCCGGCGACGGCCACGGTGTAGGTTTTCTGTTCGGCGGTCATTGTCGATTTCCTCCCGAAGGCCGGGCGCGTCCGATCGTCACTTGCCCTTATTGGGCCAATCCCGGACCGTTTGGATGGTGTATTGAATTTCCTCCTCGGTCAGCTCCGGGAACATCGGCAGCGAGATGCAGGAGGAGGCGTTTTTCTCGGCGTTGCCAAGCGTCCCGGACAGGCGCGCGGAGTGGCCCCACGGAAAACCCTCCTGGCGGTGGATCGCGATCGAATAGTGCGTTTTGGCGTCCACCCCGTTGGCGTTCAAATACTCCAGCATTGGTCCGCGGTCGGCGGGTTCCTTCGTTTCGACGACGTAAAGGTGGTAGACATGGCGGTAGCCCGGCCGGGCGTACGGCAGCGAAATAAAATCGCAGCCTTTCAGCCCTTCGGAATATTTTTTGGCGATATCGATCCGGCGGTCGCTCCACTCCCGGATGTGCGCCAGCTTCGCGCTGAGGATGCCGGCGTGCAGATCGTCCAGGCGGCTGTTGAATCCGAAACTGTGGACATCCCGCTTGCCGGAGCCGTGGTTGCGCAGCCGGCGGATCCGGTCGTTGAGGTAGTCGTGATCGGTCCAGACCGCGCCGCCGTCCCCGAACGTGCCCAGGTTCTTCTGGATGATGAAGCTGATGCAGACCGCATCGGCAAGCTCGCCGACCGCAAAATCGTCGCCGCGCGAGTCGATCCCCTGGGCGTTGTCCTCGATCACCAGCAGGCCAAACTCATCCGCGATCCGGCGGATCTCGCGCATCGGCGCGCACTGGCCGTAGAGGTGAACCGGCACGATGGCTTTTGTGCGTTTCGTGACGGCCCGGCGGAGAGCGCCCGGATCGATGCAGCGGGTATCTTTGTCGCAATCCACCAGCACGGCGGTGCAGCCGGCGATCCACATCGCTTCGGCGGTGGCGAAGAAAGTGTTGCCGTTGGTGATCAGCTCGTCGCCCTCACCCAGGCCCAAGGCCATGAACGTCAACCAGAGCGCATCGGTCCCGTTGCCCACGCCGATCGCATATCGGGCGCCGGCGTAGGCGGCCAGCTCCCCCTCGAACTTCTTCAGCATCGGCCCTGTCACGAACTGGCCGCTTTGGATGACTTCCTGCATTTTGGCGTCGATTTCCGTTTTGAGGTTTTGATATTGGCGCACGTGTCCGTAGAACGGGACTTTCATGGGAACCTCCTTTGGGAAGAGGTGTTGCTGCGGGTAAGGGGTGCTGCGGGGCAATCTATCCGGTAATAGTATAAACGAAAATTTTCCTTGACCTCCGGGGTCGGCGTCCTCACCGGTAAATGCCGATCCGGGCAGAGCCTTTCGTTCCGGATGAAGATCAATCCGCCTTTTCCTCCAGCGTGCACGAGAGGGAATCGCCGTCGCCGCCCGCGGCGATCAGCATCCCTTGGGGATGCTCTTCCGCTTGTCCGCCTTTCACCGACGAAACCGCCTTTACCCCGACGAGCAGGAGCTTCCATCCCCTGGCGGGCCCCTTTTTTTCCGCGCGGAGCGTCCGGCCTTCGCGCTTCACCTCAAAGCGGGTTTCCGCCGCACCGGAGATCGACGGGACGATAGCGCTCACTGGCTTTCCCACCGGAAGTTCGTAGGCCTGCAGCACGGGGCCGTCGGC
>CAZYSF010000374.1:0-1793 GCA_964649635.1 uncultured Anaerolineales bacterium
ATCGCTCCGCATCCAAAAAACCGCCTCTCACATGCGCCTCGCGCAGGGGCGTAGACCATGTATGAATCCATTGGATCGATTTTCCGACATTGGGAGGACCCTTGAACAAACCCGTAGTAAAAGGCAAAGGCTGCCTCAAAACAGCGTTGCTGCTGCCGACCTTTCTTTTCCTGGTCGGATTGTGTGGCGTGGTCACATTTTCGCTGCGCCTGACCAAGGCAGCGCCCGCGGCGGATGCGGCCTATCGATGGCCGTACTATCTCTATGAGCCTTTGGGCTTGGAAGACAACCGCATGTTCCGCAAACCGATTCATTTGCTGGTCCTGCCGAACAACACCGGCACCACGAGCGACGATCCGTCAGTCGATGATCGCTCCGCGCTCGCCACGGTTCCTCTCTCCCAAATGGCTTTCGGGGCCCTGGATGTGGCGATCCTTGTCCCGACCTTCCCCCGCCCGGGAACCCATTGGCAGGTCTACACCCAGGCTCTCGACCGGGATGCGCTCCTGACGGATCTCCCCGATCTGCAGCGGATCGATCTGCAGCTCTCCGCGATGATCGACGACGCGACGGAGAGGCTCTCGCGACAGGGTTGGACGGTTGAAAGCAAAGTCCTGATGATGGGTTTTTCGGCGAGCGCCATGTTTGTCAACCGTTTCACCGTTCTGCACCCGGAGCGCGTGCTGGCGGCCGTGGTGGGTTCACCGGGCGGCTGGCCGATCGCGCCGGTGAGCGAGTGGGAGGGAAAAACCCTGCGATACCCGATCGGCGTGGCCGATGTGCGGGAATTGACCGGCGCGGCCTTCAACCTGGAATCCTTCCGGCGGGTTCCGATGTTCTTCTTCATCGGCGACCAGGATACAAACGACTCTGTCCCATACAACGACAGCTACGACGACGAAGACCGCGCACTGATTTATGATCTGTTTGGCGGCACCCCGGTGGAACGCTGGGACGATGCCCAGGCCATCTATGCATCGATCGGCGCCGACGCCGAATTCCGGATGTACCCGGGCGTCGGGCACACCTTCAACCTGGATGAATTAATCGCCATCCGCGAATTCTTTGCGCGGGCCCTTGCAGAAGAGAAGCCCTAAAGGATCACAACCGGCCGGCGTGGAATGCTCCCGCCGCGGCATCGGCGGCGGATCGAGCCTCTCCGCGCATTCGCAATTTTTACGGGTGATTCGCATCCATGCGAAACCCGGGATGATTCCCCGGACGGATTTCGGATATGATTAACCGAACCTGAGTAATTCCGGGAAGCATCCGAAAATAATTTCCGTCACGGAGAACGGCAAGGAAAATGACCCAACCGTCTGCAACGCTCCTCGGATTGGTCGAACGCTACAGCCCGACCGGCCAGGAAGGCGAAGCCGTCGCCTGGCTGGTGGATCACATGCGTTCGTTGGGCTTTCCCTCGGCCGGCGCTGACAAAGCCGGAAACGCGGTCGGCACAATCGGGGACGGCCCGAATCAGATTGTGCTGCTCGGGCATATCGATACGGTGCCCGGACAAATCGCCATCCGCGTGGAGGAGGGGGTTCTGCACGGGCGCGGCTCGGTGGATGCGAAGGGTCCGCTGGCGGCGTTTGTGGATTCCGCCGCGCGCAACGGGGCGATTCCCGGCTGGCAGGTGGTGGTGATCGGCGCGGTCGACGAGGAAGGCGATTCCACCGGCGCACGTCATGTAACGGGACGGTATCATCCCCGCTTTGCGCTGATCGGGGAGCCGAGCGGATGGGACCGGATCACCCTCGGGTACCGGGGCATAACCCGGTTCCATTTCACCG
>CAZYSF010000375.1:0-6563 GCA_964649635.1 uncultured Anaerolineales bacterium
AAAAGCAGCAGTGCGCCGATAACGATGAGGATCCGGCTTCTGTCCTTATGATCGTTATTCCTATGCGTCTCGGTCATTTTTTCCTCCGGTCTACCAGATCTTTCCATTTTGTGAGAAACCAAACTAATAAGATTACGTCTCTATGTAATGATAAAAATCAAGGAATCATAGTGACTATGCGAAATCCAATGTGGGCGTCCCGATATCCCGGCTGATCTTAGTAGTGATGGTAAGCGGCCCGCGCGACAAATAACGTGCCGCCCCACCACCCTCCTTTTTCGACCTTTACCTGCCCCATCGCATGGCCGGTTGGCTCATTCCTTTGCGTTGTTTGCGGTGAAGGCTTTTCAGCCGGCTCGTTTAATAATATTTCTCCACCCCTCCAAAACCGAACTGCTTGTTCATTTCGGTCATTTCCAGAAAGTGGCGCTTGCGCTTTTCAAACTCCGCCGGCCGTTCCCGCGCGCCTTGGATATACGCGATCCGGATCCGGATGTAGGCTGGCGAGAAACGCTTGAAATTTTCCCATGCCTCCTTGTTGGTTTTAATCTCGCGCAGAATATCCTCCGGGATAATGAATTTACGGGCATCCTGCTTGCGGAACCGCTCCAGCACGGATTGGATGACCTTGCCCTTCCGGGCAAGCGCGCGCAGGCGCTCCAAGTTCGCCTGGGAGTATGGCGTCTTCACGTTCCGGATTGAGAATTTCTGCGCGTAGCGGTCCGCGTCGATCCGCCGGGCGGTGCTGTCGATCCAGCCGAAGCACAACGCCTCCTCGACCGCATCGTTGTAGAGAATCCGTCGTTTGCCGGTATGGCGCTTGGCGAACACCAGCCAGGCTTCTTTCTCCTTGCGGAGGTTTGTTTTCAACCACGCGCGCCAATCCCTGCGGTTGTCGAATGTAAGCAGGTTCGGAGGAGAAAATTTTTTCGCCGTCATCGGAGCCCTTCGCGCTTTAATCGACGCTCCCCTCCAGGATGACCGCGCGCGCGGCCGCCCCCGCCTCGCGCAGCGGCGCGATCGCCCGGTATTCCGGCGAGGCCAGCCACTCCCGGATGTTCCGCTCGCCGGGGAACTCCAGCAGAATCATCCGCTCGGGATTCCAATCCGCGGAAAGCGGAATGACTCGATTCCCGCGCGACAGGTACCGCCCGCCGTGCCGTGCGACAATCTCCGCCACTTTGGATTGATATTCCCGGTACCGGTCCGCATCCAGCACTTTGGATTCTATGATCATGTAAACGGCCATCAATCGAAACCTCCGTCCGGCGTGAATTCCATTTTTTCCAGGCTTTCCCCTGCCATCCGAACAGCACCGCTTAGCCGCTGGTCCGTGCCGCCCGCCAGATCACGTTTCAATCGCCGGATGGATGTATGCCTCGATCAACTGGAAGATCCGGTCGTGCCCGATCCCGCCGGCCGTCGTCACCACGATCAGATCCGATTCCGGGATGACGAAGATCATCTGGCCATCGCGTCCAAGCGCCGCATAGGCGCCCCAGGATGGATACGTCCACCATTGGTAGCCGTACCCCAGGGTCCCATCGGTCGGGGTGTGTTTGCGCGTCGCGTCATCCACCCAGGCGGCGGATACGATCTGTTGCCTGTCCCACTCTCCGCGCTTCAGGAACAAATACCCCAGCTTGGCCATATCGCGCGGGGTGATAAACAAACCCCAGCCGCCGATCGAAATTCCGGTCGGGTCGGCCTCCCAGCGGAGATTGGAAATCCCAAGCGGCGCAAAAAGAACCTCTTCGCCGAAATCCCGCGCCGTCTTTCCGGTTGCCTCCTGCAGAATCGCCGAAAGCAGGTTCGTGCATCCGGAGCAATAAACGAATTCGCTTCCGGGATCCCGGACCATCGGCAGGTTGAGCATGAATTGCACCCAGTTGGTGCTGCGGAAAATGTTCTCGAAATCCTGATCGCTGTCGTTCCAATCCAGGCCCGACCGCATCGTCAGGAGATCCTCGACCGTCATGCTTTCCTTGCGCGGGTCGGGGTTGGCGACCGTCATCCCGGGGAAGAAATCCAGCACCCGGAGGTCGATCCGGTCGATGCTGCCGCGGTCTACGGCAATTCCGACCAGAGTGGAAATAAAACTCTTCGTGACCGAATATTGGATATGACTCTGTTCGGCGGATTGGGATCCGAAGTACGTCTCGTGGACGATGTACCCGTTGCGGATGACCAGGATGCTGTGGAGATTCATTTTCAGCAATTCGATATTATCGATCATCCGGTCCAGCAAATCCCCATCCATACCCTGGGCTTCCGGGGTCGAAGTGCGCCAGCCATCGGTCGGCCAGTAGGCCCCCTGCTCCGCCGTGGGCGATTCGGTCTCCAGACGCTCGGGATCAGCCGGCATCACGGTCTCCGCCATCCCGGTCGGCTCACTCGTACAACCGCCTGCCATGATGCCCGCCGCGGCGATAAAAACGCACAGTGCGAGTCGTGAAAAACTTTTGTACTTCATCTAGATCATTCCCTCGGTAAAGGATTATTGATTCGATGGCCCAAACCACTCGCCGGTCAATAAACTCCCTCGCACGGATTTCCGTAGTCCACCTTCCGGTTCCTGCCCGGCCGGTTCGTTGGCAATCGGCAGCGACCTTGCCGACAATCCGAGCTCGTCGGATGTGAGCGCGGTGAACAGCAGTCTTTTTCCGTTTTCGTGGGTCATTCTCCGCGATTCTACCAACGGGTATGGTTATCCGGAACTAATAGCGCCTCATCGATTACGGTAATGGACCTTCTCCAATGAAACCCTGTCCTCGTCAATAAACACCACTCCCTCCATTTCCAGCAACGCGTGCTTCATCGCGCTTCCGCCCTGGTACCCGCCGATTCCGCCGTCGGCCCGCACGGCGCGGTGGCAGGGAATGAGGATCGGGAACGGATTAGTCGCAAGCGCCGTACCAACTGCGCGTGCAGCGCCCGGCGCCCCGATATGGTTGGCGATCCGTCCGTAGGTGGTGACCCTTCCGCGCGGTATCCGGTACTCCGCCATGAGTACTTGGCGCTGGAATTCGCCGCAGTTTTCCATAGCGGCCAAATCCAATTCGAAAACCACAATGCCGCCGCTGAGAAAGGCCCGGATCCGGCCGGCCAATTCCGCCACTTCCGGACAGGTTTGCGGCCTGACACCGGGATACGCGGATTTTGCGGCCGCCACCGGTGTTCTTCTTCCACAAAGGAATATTTGCCGGATCCTCGGTCCGTTCGGGCTGACCCACCACACGATCGCCATCGGGTTGAAAGCCGTTGTGAAACCCTCGACGAAGTATTTTCCTTCGGATCGACGCGTCCCATTCATCATAACGCCTGAACCTCGCGCAAAGCGGGATTTATCCTCGTACGCTCTCCATTATCCTCTGTTGTAATTCCTCCGCTTCGTTTTTCCTGGCAGCTTCATAAGGAATTATTACCCGGTCCTGCTTCGGGAGCTGAACCGAGAACTCGAGCAGGTTGTCCTCCGCCGGGATCAGCGATACGGAGGAGACGTGATGCAGCGGGATGTAATTCCAGATTCCCCCGTACGGGGTTTTGGCCTTCACCTGTTGGGCGGGATCGTCGCGGATCCAGATCAGGTCGCGCTCCGTCAAAATCGCCATATGCGCCGGCGCGATCCGCCGCGTGACCGCATATCCGAGGAAGGAAAAGATCGTCTTCCGGATCTCGGGCTGCAGGACGATCTGGAGAACCGGTTCCCCGGGCGGGACGGTCTTCCGTCCGAAGTTCATGAACTTGAAATTGACCTCGGCCAGCGCGTCAAACGGGGATGTTGCCGGTGCCGGCCCGGCCGCCCGCCCCGCATTCTTCTGCGCCGCCCGGAAATCATCCACCAACGGCGTAAAGAGGTGTTCCGTCACGGAATTGAACCGGATCGTCGAGGCAGAGGAGGCGCCGGAGGAATCCGTTCCGCGGACGGTGAACCACGAATTTAAAAGTATCGTTCCCGTTTCCAGGAGGAAAATCCCGGAGAGCGGATAGCGCCGTATATCCAGCCCGCCGCTTGGCTGCTGCTCCACCACGCACAGGCTGTCGCCGGTACGGCAGACGAGTTTCTCGTTTTCCGGCTGTAAATAACCCTTAAACGTCGGGCTGATCACCAAGTACGGAAAAGGCTCTTTATCTTTCGCCGGCAGCGCCTCGAAGTAGCCGCGGTAGATATCCGGAACTTCCTCGGAGGTTTTCGCCACCCGGGCCCAGGAAAGCCGGGCTTGATCGTCCGGGTGCAGATAGCGGTTCTTATCCCGGGTCAGGTTTTTTATCCGTTCTAAGATTTTTTCCACCAGGCTGGGGGTGTTCATGGGATCGGCGCCTGCCTTTCGAAAACTTCCCGCGCGCAAAAAGGATAACATGTTTGGGCGGAAGGTTGGAGTGTAAATACCGGTGCGCGTCTGCGCTATGAAATCCGGCCGGGCTTCGGTCCGGGGCGGGAAACCCTGTAACTCAGCGTATCGCCGGTTTCTTCATACACGGACATTCCAACTTTGGCCAGCACCCGCTGTGAAGCCAAGTTCGTTTTTAAGACTTCCCGGGCAACGACAAATAGGCAGGCCGGCTCCCGAAAGGCCCAGGCGGTCAGCGCCAGAACCGCCTCGGTCATATACCCTTTTTTCTGAAACGCCGGATCGATGCCGTATCCGATTTCGGCCTCGCCATGCTCGTCCGGATGTCCTTTAAACCCGGCCAGGCCCGCCCCAAAGGAAACATCCTTGATGACTAATAACCAGTAGGTATACCAGGCGTGATGGATTTCCTCCACCGCCGCCATTTTCGGAAGTTTCATTCCGATCGCCCTGCGAACCCGATCCGTCACTATCCTGCGGGAAACCGGATGACCCAGATCCTTTTCCAGAGTCGCCGGATCATCGAGGTACAGCTGCAATTGTGTTCGGCTGAGGGGGATCAGCCGGAGGTGGCTTGTCTGTAAAGCATTCATACCCGGATATTATCCATCCTCACGGTCTTCCTGGCGGCTTCCCTATTGATCGACGCGGTCCTTCATTTCCGCGCCCGCCCCCGCCCTGCCCCGCACGGCTGTCGGCAGCCGTTCGTTCCGGCCTCACTCGAATGGAACAAGGATCAGGCGTCCATAAACGACAAATGCCGCCATGCCAAAGAGGACTAGGCTGGGAATGATATTGGGATTCTCCCGGCACGCGCGGTGAAGCAGAATCGAAAGTGCCATCCCCGCGGCCAGGATCCCTGCCGAGAGCGGCACTACCCAGACCGCAACTATCACCGCCGCCGGTATGGTCAATCCCAAACCGATCGCTACCGATCCGGCCGCGACGGCATACAGAACCGGGCGAGCCGCGCCGCCCATCCGGCGGATCCCGGCCTGCATTTTGGCCTGGTCCTGGCGCAACCCGTGCGAATAGGCGACCGACAGCATTTTAATCGCGAGGATGATTTGGATGCCCCACAAGATGATGTCCATGCCACACTCCGGTATCCGGAAGTACGGCGGCAAGCTCGCCGTCTGAACGTAATACGATTTTATCCGCCGAAGGGTTCCCCAGATCGACCATCGGGATCCGTCAGTTTGTCTGATTGTTCAGCATTTCCTTTATTTAATCAAGACGTCAATCCTTTCCGGTACGATTGTAATAAGGAGAAGATACTTCCAACCCGGAAAAGCCTGCGCCCAATACTCACGCTTGCGTTTTTCCTTTTCCTCCGTATTCCATTCTTCCCGCAAGGTTACCATCCTCCCGTCTATAGTCTTATCAGCTATCAAAATAAATAATATTTCACGGGAAAACCACAGGCATCAGGAATTATAATAATAATTTCTCTGCGTCCCTCGGCCCGACCACCGAGGGCGGGCTCTGCGGTGAGAATTTGGATTAAACCGGTATCGTTGACGCGTCTCCCCCCGGCAAGTAGAATGCCCCCATGTCCGCCAAACCTCCGGTTAAAGTCGTCGTCGCGATGAGCGGCGGCGTGGATTCTTCGGCCGCTGCCGCGCTCCTGCGCGAACAGGGATTCGACGTCACCGGCCTGATGCTGCGCCTGTGGGCCGACCCGGACACCGAGTTCGAGAACCGCTGCTGCGCCTCGAACGCCGTCGCACTCGCCGGCCGTGTTGCCGAGCAGCTGGATATTCCCTTTCATATCATCGACGCTCAGGAGCTTTTCCGCCGCGAGGTCGTCGCGCCGATGATCGCCGAATACGCCCGCGGCCGCACCCCCAACCCCTGCCTGCTGTGCAACCGCAGAGTACGCTGGGGATTCCTGATGCGGCACGCGCTCGCGCTTGGCGCCGAATTTCTGGCCACCGGGCATTATGCGCGCATCCGGAAAACCGGCGGCGGTTACGAACTTCTGCGCGGCGTCGATTCCACCAAGGACCAATCCTACGTCCTGGCATCGCTCGGGCAGGAAGATCTTGCCCGCACGCTGTTCCCGCTTGGAGATATGCCCAAGACCGAGGTGCGCGAGCATGCCCGCCGTTTCCGCCTCCCGGTCGCCGACCGGCCGGACAGCCAGGATTTGTGTTTCGTCCCGGGGTCGGATTACCGCCGTTTTTTAAAAAAATACTCACCCGAGTCGTT
>CAZYSF010000376.1:0-16140 GCA_964649635.1 uncultured Anaerolineales bacterium
AGTTCACGCCTTCCTTCTCCTCCAACCGGTAGAACAAACCGACCGATTGGACCGATTCTTCGGGAGAGATCCTGACCTGAATGGTGACCTCTTTGGGTATGCAGGATCTGCCGATTTTTGTAAAGATCTTATCGGTGGAGAAATTCACCGGGTCGAATTGGATCGCGGCGGTCGTGGGCGTGAGGGTGGGGGTCAGTGTGCTGGTGATCGAAGGCGGCGTGGCGGTGGCGGGTGTTTCGGATTCATATGCGCCCATGTCGCAGTGCAACCCCTTCGGGCGGCCCACTCCGCGCTGGTCGGCGGCCAGGCAGGTGGCATCGTTGCCGGTCTCGAGCGCCGCGCTGCCAGGCAGCAAGGCGTGGGTGAAGGTGCCGCCGCCGTTGTCCGCCAGCGGCCCAAGGTTCGCCGGCAGGCCGGAAATATCGTTCGGCCCTGAAAATCCACAGGACCCTCCATCGTCGAGGTTGTTCCCGAGTGAGGTGGGCATCCCGAGGCAGTTGCCGCCGGAATTATCCGCAAGGATGGTGTTGGTCAGGGCGGCCGCCACCGCATTCTGAAGCCCTCCGCTGGCCGGGGCGGCGTTCTTGGCGATGGTGACGTTGTTCAACCGGATCGGCCCCATGTCGGCATGCAATCCGCCTCCAAGGGTGCCTGCGGTGTTTCCGCTGATGGTGATGTTGTTCAGGTTAACCCCGCTTCCCATCATCAGTGCCCACAGGTAGAGCCCGCCGCCGCTGGCGCCGGCGGTGTTGCCGGAAACGATCGAGTTGCGGATCTCGCCCTCAATGTTGTATCCGGCGATCCCTCCGCCGTTGCCGCCGGTGTGGTTCCCCACCACCTCGCTATGGTCCATCGTCAGCGATCCGCCGTTCATGCGGATCCCGCTTGCGGCGTTCTCACGGATTGAACCCTGGTTGATCTCAAGCTTGGCATTGATTGCGCCGATCCCGGAGAAGCCGTTCTTGACGAATTTACTGCGCGTAATGATGATATCCACCGTCGCGCCGGATATGAAGGATTCGATCCCGGAGAGCGTGTTGGCGCTGACGGAGCTGTCCAGCACCCGGATTTCTCCGCCTTCATTGTAGATGCCGTCACCGCTGTTGCCTTCGATGGACGAATCGGTGATGTAGAGGTGTTTCAAATTGTAGATGCCGCCGCCCAGGCCGCCACTGGCGGGCGCGGAGTTAGCGATGTTGCCTTCGCCGATCCGGCCGATGACGGTCCCGTTTTCAATCCACAGGGTGGGGTTGTTATTCGTGTTCACGAAAATCCCGCCGCCGTGGTGTTTGGCGCGGTTGTTGATGAGCGCGCTGGCCGCGAGGTGAGACGTGCCCGCGTCGATGTAAATCCCGCCGCCGTCGTACCCGTAGTTGCCGTCGAAGGTGCAGTTGGTCACGATCATCATCGTCCCCGGCATTCCCCATAAATACACTCCGCCGCCCTTTTGGCCGCCGGTGTTGCCCTCAATCGTGGTGTTGCGGATGTCTGGGTTGCCCGCCATCGAGAGGAAGATCCCGCCGCCATCGGTTGGGACGGCGTTGTCGGCGACCCCGCCGTGGTCCAGGATGAGGGATCCGCCCGTCACCCGCAAACCGCCGCCGGTATTGCGGTCCATGGTGACGTAATCCATGGTGAAGTGAGTATTGACCCCGTTTACGCCCGGCCCCGCGTTCTCGAAGACGGTGGAGTTTTCCAGAGTGATGTCGACCCCGCCCGCGGCGTTGAAGGAATCGATCCCGCTGGCCTGGTTGACCGCGACTTCCAGGTGATCCAGCGTGAGGTTCCCGAGGTTCTCGATCCCGTGCTTGGCAAAGCGCATGATCTGCAGGCCTTTTATCGTGGCATCGATTCCGCCGGCAATCTTGAAACCGCTGACCACCGCCGCCAGAGACGACCCGTCCACCCGCACAACCGGCTTGCCGCCGTCGAATTCGGGCTGCGAGGTGCCGTCGATCGTCACCGCCTCGGTGATCTCCGGAAGGGGTTTGAGGGGATAAATCGTTTGATCATGCGCGGGGAGCGCGAACAGGATGGTCTGCCCCCCGGAGAGCGCGTTGGATTCTTCCATCGCGGCCCGCAGGGTGCACTCCGTTACCGAAGCGGCGGTCCGGCAAATCCCATCGCCGGGGGAGGAGTCGCCCGTATCGGCGGAGCTGTTTACCTTAAAATCGCTGCCCGGCGGAACACACCCGGCCGCAAGCAGAAGGAGAAGTATGGAGACTCCCGTGAACAAAGCCGGTTTCCGGTGGATCACCTTTTGGATGAGGGGGGAAATGGACATGGACATGGTTGTCTCCTATTAAGTCGAGCCGGGATTCGAATTCTCTATACGGGTACTATATAGGATTGTAAAAAGAAATACCGGAAAATACCCGGCATTGGAGGAGGTCTGGATATTTTATGGAGGTTTTTTTTACCGATGAGGTCGACAGCGTTTGGGAATATCGCGGAATCTGCGGGTTAACTTGGATGCATCTGGTCTGAAGCGGGATTAAGGATACAGATGATGGAAGCGGCGTTCTTCATCCGTTGTAGTTCCGGAGTTCCGGCGTCGCCGCCGCGATCCAAGCCGTCGCCGCAATACTTCCCAGCCCGCCGAGCACCACCGAAGCCGGCGCGCCCAGGGCACCGGCCACCAAGCCGGCCTCCAATTCGCCGAGTTGCGGCCCGCCCTGGAAGAAGATCATGTTCAGGCTGACCATCCGGCCGCGCAGGGAATCCGGCGTCTGCAGCTGGCGGGCGGTGTTGCGGACGACCATGCTGATCATATCGGTCGCGCCGGTGACCGCCAGTGCCGCGAAGGTGATCCAAAAGGACCGGGAGAGACCGAACACAACCGTGGCCAGCCCGAAAAGGCCGACCGCCGCCAGGAGCACCGGCCCCTGACGCGGGATCCGGTGGAGCAGGGACAGGAAGACGCCCATCCCGAGCGCTCCGATCGCAGCGGCCGAAAAGAGCAGGCCGTACCCTTCCGCCCCGACGTGCAGGATGTCGGCGGCGAAGATCGGCAGCAACGCCGTAGCGGATGCAAAGAAGGTGGCGATGAAATCGAGGAGCATCGTCGACCGGATGATCGGATGCGCGAAGACGAAGCGCATTCCTTCCTTCGCCGATCCGAGCGAAATCGGCGCCCGTTTCTCTGTCCCGCCGCCGACCCCTTTCATCGCCAGCAGGGAACCGATCACTGCCAGGAACGAAACGGCGTTGAGCAGGTAGACCCAGCCCAGGCCGGCCCGCCCGATCATCAATCCGGCCGCCGCGGGGCCGATCACGCCGGCGGCCTGCATCATCGTCGTATTCAGGCTGAAGGCGTTGGTCAGGTCATCGCGCGGCACAAGCGCCGGGATGAGCGATTGGCGCGCCGGAGCGTCGAACACGCCGAAGGATGCGCTGAGCATCATCAATCCATAGAGCCATCCGATGGTCATCGCGCCGGTGAAAGAAAGCGCGGCGAATCCCAGCGCCACCGCCGCCAAACCGGATTGGGTGAGGATCATCAGCTTGCGCCGGTCGACGGAATCCGCCACCACCCCGCTGACGATCCCGAACAGGAATATCGGCACCAGCCGGCACAATCCGACCGCGCCGAGCGCCAGCGGGCTGCCGGTGAGGGCGTATACCTGCCACAGGATCGCCGCGGATTGCATCTGGCTTCCGGATACGCTGATGAATTGCCCGGTCCACAACAGTCGGAAATTGCGCCGGCGCAGGGCGGCGAACATCGGCGGCCTTTTCCCGGCGGAGGGGGTATCCGGTTGGGGGGTGTCCAAGGATTTGTTCCGGGGGGGTGAGGGTTCAGGTGCCCCAATCCCGCAGGTAAAGGAAATCGTAGCCGACCGTGCGGTGGCTGAGCTTGGCGATTGGCGGCAGGACGCGCTTGAACTGGTTGCGGCGGACGATCTCCACCACGCGTTCGACAAATGCTTTTTTAAATCCGGCCTGGACGCACTCCTCCGGGCTGTAGCGTTCGTCGACCAGCAGGTAGAGGAGTCTATCCACGTCCTCGTATGTGAATCCCAGCTCGCCTTCGTCGGTCTGCCCGGACCAAAGGTCGGCCGTCGGCGCTTTGGCGACGATCGCCTCCGGCACGCCCATGGCGCGCGAGAGTTGGCGCACCTGGGTTTTATACAGGTCCCCGAGCGGGTTAAGCGCGCAGGCCGAATCGCCGTAGAGCGTGGTGTAGCCGAGCATGATCTCGGTTTTGTTGCCGGTGCCGATCACCAGAGCGCCAAATTCCGCCGACTGGTCATAGAGAATGACCATCCGCTCGCGTGCCATGACGTTTCCCTTGCGGCGCGCGTCGATCGACGGAATCTGCGAAAAAAGCGGCTCGACCATCGGGGTGATGTCGATCGTCAGGGATTTGACGCCCGTGGCCTGGATGACCTGTTCGGCATGGCGGAGGGAATCCGGGGAAGACTGCTTGTAGGGCATCCGCACCGCCAGGACGTTGGCCGGACCGAGCGCTTCCACCGCCAGGAAACACGCCAGGGCTGAATCCACGCCGCCGGAGAGCCCCACCACGCCGCGCGCCATCCCGGTGCGGGTGATTTCCTCGCGCAGGAAGGAGGTCAGGATTTTACGCGCCAGATCGGTGTTAATCTCCAGGAGGCTTGGGACGTTGACCATGGTTTCCTCGTTAACGCAGATTGGTGGTGTGGCTGGATTCGGCCAAGATCCGCTGCAGCTCGCGTTGCGTGAGCGCCGTGCGTTCGTCGCGCAGGAGCGGGAGGCGGGCGCGGGTGCGGTGCAGCTGGTTTAAGTCGAGCTCGGCCAAAATGAGCGCTTCCTCGTGGTTTGGCCCCTTGGCGATCTGCCGGCCGTTGGGATCGAATACCATCGCGCCGCCCCAGAAATTCAAGCCGTCCTCGAAGCCCACCTTGTTGGTATGGACCACGAAGGAAGTGAACAGGTTGGCGTACCCGCGGTTGACCCGTTCCACCCAGCGCGCAGAATCCAGTTCGGGGTGGGTGCGCAAGCCGCGCCCGGGCGAGGAGGACATGAATAGGAAGAGGTCGGCCCCGTCCAGCCAGAGCAGGTAGGGGGGCGAGGCGTGCCAGAAATCCTCGCAAATCAGCATCCCGATCCGCCCGAAGGATGTGTCGAAGGCTTGCACCCGGTCCCCCAGCGCAAAGAAGCGGCCTTCGTCGAACATGCCGTAGGTCGGCAGGTACACCTTGCGGTGGACATGCACGACTTCGCCGCGCGAGAGGTAGGCGGAGGAAATGTAGAACCGGTTGCGGACATCCTCTTCGACAAAGCCGACGGCGATGTCGATCACGAGCGACGCCTTCAAGAGCGGCCGGAAGACCGGATCGTCCTCAACCGGGCGGCAGGCGACCGTCGACGCCAGATCCTGCAGGGCGTATCCGGTCAGAGAAAGCTCGGGGAAGACGACCAGGCGCGCGCCCGCCTTGCGCGCCCGGCGGATGTAGGCCAGATGCTTCTCAAGGTTGGCCGGAACATCCCCGAGTTTTGTCGATATTTGGGCTAAGGCGATTCGTAGCATCATGTTCTGAATCATACCACTACCTTGTCTTCTGCCGTAAAAAGGATAATAAAACATATGGTGCATAAAACAAAGGGAATGTCATTGCGAGCGACTGAAGGGAGCGAACCAATCTCCTTCTACATCGAAAAATGGAGATTGCTTCGTCGCTTCGCTCCTCGCAATGACAATCCAAATTGCTCTATGGACATTGATGGAAAATCAATCCTTTTTCAACTTCACTCCCATCGATGTGCCGTCATACATCGCGCATGCTATAATCACGAAGCGATCCATCCTCCGGCGGTCCGGAAAATCCAATGTTCCTTTTCCGCAGAAAAAAACCCCCCGATCCGTCCGCGGTCCGCCTGGAGATCATCCTCTATCATTTCGTATCGGATCAGCGCAATGATTTCACACTCTCCGGGCATACCGTCCCGACGGCGGATTTCCGCCGGCAGCTCGAGTACCTGGCCGCACGTTATACAATCGTCCGGCTGCGTGAAGCACCGCAATTGGCAGCGACCGGCTCGGCCCGGCCGTACGCCGCCGTGTGCTTCGACGACGGGTACGACTGCATATTAAAGGAAGCCTGGCCCATCCTCGCGGAGATGCGAATTCCCGCCGTCATGTTCATCAATCCCCCGGTTCTGGGAAACCGGGACCTGCTCTGGCGGGATAAAATCCGGTTTCTCATCCGGAAAGGATTGGAACGGGAGTTTACGGATTTCCTGCGGTCGCGGAGGGGAGCCTACCGGTTCGGGCAGCTGGAGAAGCTGGGTTTTTATAAATGGTCTAAAAACCCGAAAGCGCTCCGCAATATGCAGATTCAAAACGATGTGAACGAGTTTTTTGCCCGCAAGGGTTTCGACCCGGCGGCGATCGCCTCGCAGCATAACCTGTTCATGCAGGAGCGGGATGTGGCGCCGATGGATTACCTCGATTTCGGGAACCATACCTGGTCGCATCCGATCCTGACCCTGCTGCCCGCCGCCTCCCAAAGAGATGAAATCGGACGCTGCCATGATTTCCTTGTGTCGCGGGGGATTGAACCGGCCGGCCTGGCGCTGCCCTTCTCTCCGTACAATCGCGACACGGTCGCCATCACCCGTCCATTGGGCTACCCGTGCATCCTCACCGTGTTTGAGGAAAGCAATTTCCTCTCCCCCGGAAAGGCGGCGCGGCCGTTGATCCTGCACCGCAGGATGGCTCCCAAAGACGCCGGCGGAATGGCGGCCATTCTATAATGCCAGGCCGTACCATGGACTTCCCGGCTCGAAATGCCCTCCCAGAACGGATCGAAAGAGGTCTCCCGGGCGAATGCCCGGCTTCCGTTGACAGATGGGCGTCTCTTTTTTATCATTCGCATCGCTCATGAAAATGCCAATCGTCGCCATCGTGGGAATGTGCGGTTCCGGGAAAAGCGTCGCCGGCGAGCGGCTGGAGCAGCTTGGATTCGTCAAGGTTTATTTTGGCGGCCTGACGATCGAGGAAGTGAAACGCCGCGGCCTTGAAGTCAACGAAAAAAACGAACGCGCTGTGCGCGAGGAACTTCGCCGGACGCACGGCATGGGGGCCTTCGCCGTCCTCTCGCTTCCCAAGATCGAAGCCCTGCTGGGGGAGGGGAAGCGCATCCTGATCGACGGCCTTTACAGCTTTTCCGAGTACAAGATCCTCAAGCAGAAGTATGGAGACGGACTGCTGGTGGTTGCCGTCTACACGCCCCGCGCAATCCGCTACGAGCGCCTGGCGCGCCGGGCGGTGCGACCGCTGACGGAGGCGGAAGCCGTCTCCCGCGATTATGCCGAGATCGAAAACATCGAGAAGGGCGGACCCATCGCCCTGGCCGATTACACGATCGTCAACGACGGACCGGTGGAAAGCCTGGTCCGGCAGTTGGATGGGATATTGGAAACCGGGAATACCTTGAAGGCCTGAGCGAGGATGCGAAACGATGAAAATGGATGATGCGGCTCTCAAACGCCGGCGGCCCGGCTGGGACGAGTACTTTCTGAGGTTCGCGGCGCAGGCCGCGGCGCGCAGCGATTGCATCCGCGCACAGGTCGGCGCGGTCATCGTCAATCCCCGGCGAAAAGTAAAGGGGACCGGATACAACAACTCGCCGGTCGGAGTGGAATCCTGCCTGGCGCGCGGGTATTGCTACCGGGTCGAGCACAATATTGAATCCGGCACCCGCTACGAGACCTGCCGCAGCATCCACGCGGAACAGAACGCAATCATCCAGGCCGGCGAGGATAATTGCGTCGGCAGCACGATTTACGTCTTCGGCCACAACCAGGTCTGCATCCTCTGCAAACGCTTTATCCTCAATGCCGGGATAGCCCGCGTACTGCTGCAGAAGGACCCGGATGCACAAATCATGGAAGTCGATCCGCTTGCCTGGCGCGGAGAATTGTAGCGTGCGGCGCCGGTGAGTCTGTCCGCGCTCCGTCATTTCGCGTGACTCGGACCGTCTTCCCAAAGTATCCGCAACGGGCATTTACTAAACGCACTCCAGGTTCGCACCCATCGAACAGGATCCCGCGTCACTCATGAACGCAAAACCACGGAACAAGATCGAAGAACGGTTCGACCGCGAATCCCCGGCCTGGCGCGAGATCTACCGCCGCTCCGGCCGCAATCCCTTTGCCTACCACGACAAGCAGTACCGCCGGCGCTACGTGCTGGAACTGCTGGGGAAGGGAAGCGGGCGGGTGCTCGATCTGGGGTGCGGGGCGGGCGAGTTTTTTGGGGATCTGCGCAAGGCGGGGTTTGGCGTTGTCGGGGCGGATTTTTCATCGGAGATGGTCCGGCTTGCGGCTGTCGCGGAACGCGATTCCGCTCCCGTCGTGCGCGCCGACGCCGTGCATCCCCCGTTTGCACCGCATTCCTTCCGGGCGTTGATTGCGGTCGGGCTTTTGGAATACCTTCCGGAAGACGGGGACGCGCTTGCCGAAATGCTGCGCATCATGGAACCGGGCGGCGTGCTGGTCGTCACATTGCGCAACAAACGCTGCCTGGAGCGGCGGCTCTGGGATGCCTACACCCGTCGGGGCTGGATGAAGCGCGTGTCAACCGGTTTTTTCCGCGAGCACGATCCGGAAGCGTTCGAAGCCGCGGCCGCGCATTTCGGCTTCGCCGGTTTCTCTCGCCGCTACTGCCACTTCTACCCGCTGCCGTGGCCGCTTTCGAAGCCGCTGGCCCCTGTCAACAATCTGCTGGCGCATCTTTGGGAGCGGTTATTTTCGCGCAGCCGCATCCCCTGGCTTGCATCGACCGTAATCATCTCCTTCCGGGCGCCTGGGGAAAGATAGAAATTCAACCTATCCGCGGGCATAAATGCCCGCGCTTGCACACGATGCCCCCGCTGGGGGCAGGAAAGATGCAGTACGAATTATTTCCTAGTGTTATGATCTACTGCGTATCCAAGGGGGATACTATGTCAAAACCAAGTCTGTTCTATCATTTCATCTGGTCCACGAAGAATCGCCAACCGTTTTTGGATGATTCAAACAAGAAAATCATCTACAAATCCATTATCGCAAAGGCTGTCCAATTAAGTTCCTCCGTTCTGGAAATCAATGCTGTGGAGGATCACATTCATATGTTGGTTTCCGCCTCCCCCGCGATTGCGCCTGCCACGCTGATAGGTCAGATAAAGGGAGTCTTATCTCATTTAATCCGACGATTGGGATGGGATGGCTTTTCCTGGCAGAACGAATATGGCGTTTATTCGGTTTCCGAATCGGATGTCTCGAATGTCATAGAATATATTCAAAACCAGGCAAAACATCGTCGAAAATAAATGGAAATTGATGCGCGGTGTTCGTTTTCGAATGGGTTTATTGATTACCCTATGGCGTTCGTTCGCACGGGCTTGAATGCCCGCGCTAGAACACGATGCCTCTGAAGAGGGCAGATATGTTAGCCCGCGTTCTCCGCGGGCTTCGTGTCCCAGCGCCGCCCTTCAGGGCGGCGGGAACGATGGGCCGGATCTAAATTCGAATTATCATTTACCGGTGGTAAGTCAGGAATGTTCGGACAGATCATCGAATAGGATTTGGATACGATCTTCCGAAATCAATCTTCAAACCCATTTGCATTCCCGATATAATCACCATAAACCAGTGGCCTACCCTGGCCCCGCCCCGGCGAAGCCAGGGCCAATAGTTCGCATTTTTCTAGGTGACCTCCATGCGTTCCTCCCAACATTTCGGCGCCACGCTTCACGAGGATCCATCCGATGCCGAGACCGCCGGCTTCCGGCTGCTCCTGCGCGCGGGCTGCATCCGGCCGCTTGCGGCGGGCATCTTCAGCTACCTTCCGCTCGGTTACCGGGTGAAGCAAAAGATCGAGCGCATCCTGCGTGAAGAAATGCAATCCATCGGCGGCGAGGAATTGCTTATGCCGGTGGTGCACCCGGCGGAGATCTGGAAACGGACCGGGCGATGGCAGCAGATCGGGGCCGAGATGGGCCGGATGAAGGACCGGGCCGGGCGCGAGATGGCCCTGGCGATGACCCATGAAGAGGTCGTCTCTTCACTGGCGGGTTCGGAGATCAAATCCTACCGAGATCTGCCGCGGCTGGTGTACCACATCCAAACCAAATGGCGCGACGATCCGCGGCCGCGGGCCGGATTGATCCGCGTCCGCGAATTCACGATGCTGGATTCCTACAGCCTGGATACGGCGGCCGAGGGGATGGAAACCCAGTACCGGGCGCACGCCGACGCTTACCATCGCATCTTCCGGCGCTGCTCCCTGCCGGTGGTCGCGGTCGGTTCCGACAGCGGGATGATGGGCGGGAAGATGGCGCACGAATTCATGTACCTCTCGGAGGTTGGGGAGGATACGATCCTGCTCTGCCCGGCGTGCGAGTACAAAGCCAACCGCCAGGCCGCGCGCTTCCGCCGGAGCGCCGCGGTGGAGGAGACTCCGCTGCCCATCGAGAAGGTCGCCACCCCGGGCATCACTTCGATCGACGACCTGGCCGCTTATTTGAAAATTCCGGCCGCGCGCACGGCGAAAGCGGTATTCTTCATGGCGACCGTTGCGGAGGAAAAATCAACCGGCGAGAAGCTGGTGTTCGCCGTCATCCGGGGCGACCTGGAGGTGAACGAAACCAAGCTGGCCAACGCCGCCCAGGCGGTCGAGCTGCGCCCGGCCCGCGACGAGGAGATCCGCGCGACGGGGGCGGTGCCCGGCTTCGCATCGCCGATCGGCGTGCGCGGCGCGCTCGTCATCGCGGACTACTCGATCGTCTCCGGCTCGAACCTGACCGCCGGCGCCAACCTGGAGGGATTCCACCTTCGCAACGTCAATTGCGGCCGCGATTACCAGCCGGACGTCACGGCCGATATCGCCGCCGCCCGCGACGGAGACGGTTGCCCCGAGTGCGGGGCGCCGATGCAGGCCCGGCGCGGAGTCGAGATGGGGAACATCTTCCAGCTCGGCACCCGCTACAGCGAACCGATGGATTGCTTCTACCTGGATAAAGATGGAAAACGCCGGCCGGTCTGGATGGGATCCTACGGGATCGGGGTCGGGCGCCTGTTGGGGTGTGTCGCGGAGGAGCACCACGACGAGCACGGGCTGATCTGGCCAATCGCGATCGCCCCATTCCAGGTTGCGCTGGTGGGGCTGGGGTGCGCGGAGGATGCGGAACGGACTTACCAGGCGCTTGCGGAGGCAGGCGTGGAAGTTTTCTACGACGATCGCAACGAACGGGCGGGGGTTAAGTTCACGGATGCGGACCTGATGGGCTTCCCGCTGCGGTTGACGGTCAGCGAACGGTCCATTCGCGAGGGCGGGGCGGAACTCAAACTGCGCACCGCGCCCGATAAACGGATCATACCGTGGGAAGCCCTCGTCGGCGAGGTCAAACGCGGGATTGATGCGCTGGCCGCCGGAAGCACGGGGGTTTGAGATGAGCGCCACGCGGAAAATACTTTTTGTCTGTTTCGGCAACCTGTGCCGGAGTCCGATGGCGGAGGGTTTCTTCAACGCGTCCACGACGCCGGCCGCAGTCGTCGCCGAAAGCGCGGGGGTGGGGGCGGCGGATGGAAAACCGCCATCCCCTCCGGCCGTTCTGGAGATGAAACGGCGGGGAATCGATATCTCCGGGCACCGGGCGCGGAATATCGCCTCTGTGGATATTGCCGGTTACGAGATGGTGGTGGCGCTGGACCGGGAGGTTGCGGCGCTGTTTCAGACGGCATTTCCGGAATACGCCGCGGTGCGGTTATGGATCATCCCGGACCCGTACGGCGGCTCGGCCGAGGAATACCGAAAGGCGGCGGATCTGATCTCAGCCCAGGTTGAGGAATTGCTCCGTAGCATCCCCTAATCGACTGAAAAGAATCTCACCGCGAAGACGCAAAGGTCGCCAAGAGCTCCTTAAAAAATAATAATCTTTGCGTCCTTCGCGCCTTCGCGGTGAGAGCTCTTACGCTTTGCCTACATTTGGGAGAATATCAACCCGGTGCCGTGCTGCTCGGCGATCGCCAGGATCTTCACCATGGCCGATTTCTCATTCATGGTTTGCGCGGTTTCGAAACCGGCCCGCTCGAGCTGGCCGCGCAGCAGGCTTACCTCCCCGGCCGTGAGATATCCGAGATAGGTGCAGTCCGTATCCCGCGCCAGGTTGCCGTGCCGTTCCGTCAGAGCGTTCAGCAGGTTGACCATTTCCGGAAGGTCCGGATTGGAGGAATCTTCCTCGGGCAGGTGTTCGCAGAGATAATCCACGATGCTGCCGACCGGCCGGTACGGCTCTTCCTCAACCCTGAAGCTGACGATGTCATACCCGTCAAGCATGGCGGGAAAATTCCTGCCCGGAACGATTGACGCCCGGATCCTTCGGAGAATATCCCCCTTTTGGAGGGATTGAAATCGTTCGGCGTCGAATAAATCCGGATGGAAGCAGATGGACATGGGAGGCTCCGTTGGGGTCGGAGTATACCGGAAAAATTTCTTCTGATTATGCAGTCCTGCTGAGCGCCCGCCCCCCGAGCGATGAGCATCGGTGGTTTTCCGATGCGAAGCATTCGCGAGTGGGGGTAGCGAAGCATCTGTATCTGCCTTTTTAGCAGGCTGCTGAAAAACGCGCCTGACGTCATTGCGAGCGCCCCCTTCGCGATGCTCAGGGCAGGCTCCGGGAGCGAAGCAATCTCCATTTTCTAGGGATAAACAGCAGATTGCTTCGCCTGCCCCGGTTGGGGCAGGCCGGGGTCGCTTCGCTCTCCGCAATGAGATACTGATCGTTTTTCAGCATCCTGGTAAACCCTTCGCTGCGCTAAGTGAGACAATCCTTTTAGAAACTCACCCATTGGGTGCAAAATACGTATATCAATTTGGAGTATCATTTATTCAGCGGTAATTTGGAAAAAGGAGGAACATATGCTGCAAATGCAGGATATTGCCTATTTTTTCTTGATCGCTTCGATTTGGACAAGCGTTTTAGCTATATCCTCACCCGGCACCGGAATGCTGGAGCTTGCCGCCTGCGTTTGTGTCGTTATTACTGCCGTATTCGCCGTCTGGCTGAATATCAACCTTTGGGCGTTCGGCATCCTGGTGGCCGCTTTCATCATGTTTCTGATCGAAATCGTCAAACCGATGAAAGGCATTTTCCTGATCATTTCGGTGATCCTGTTTTCCGTCGGGTCGATTTTCCTGTTCCGGGGAAGCAGCGGCGAATTCGCGGTTGTATCCTGGCCGCTGGCGGTCGTTTCCAGCTTGGGAACCACCTTCTTCTTCTGGCTGGTCGTGCGCAAAGTGCTGCAGGCCCGCAAAAAGCCGGATCAGATGAATCCCTCGGTCGTCGGCCAGATCGGGGAAGCGCAAACGGAAATCTTCCTCGAAGGATCGGTTCAGGTGGCCAGTGAATTATGGTCGGCCCGTTCTGATATTCGAATTCCGGCCGGATCGCGCGTCCGGATCCTCTCCCGGGAAGGGTTGATCCTAACGGTCGCCAAGGAATCCTGACTTGTCGGAAATTCAATCCACCCCGTTCGGGACATGGCCCAGTCCCGTCACGCCGCAATCCATCAGCCGGCATATCCGGCTGGAGGATGTGCAATGGAATCCCGACGGCAGTGCCTTGTTGTGGGTGGAAGGCCGTTCCGGAAAGGGCGTGCTGGTCATCCGCGAGGGCGGCGAGCTTCCACGGGATTTGACGGAAGCCCAAAATGTTCGCAGCGGTGTGGGGTACGGCGGCGGGTTGTTCTCGCCGGGAAAAGGGTTTGCGGTATTCGCCGAAAAAGACGGGAGGCTGTACCGTGTGGAATATGCCGGCGGCCCCGCGCGGCCGATCACTCCCGGATTCGGTGCTTCCGCCGCTCCGGCGCTTTCTCCCGACGGCCGGTGGGTGCTGTATGTCCATTCCCATGAAGGGGAGGATTCGCTCGCGATCGTGGATTCCGACGGACGCGGTTGGCCCCGCAAACTTGCGGAGGGCGCCGATTTCTACATGCAGCCGGTGTGGAGTCCGCGCGGCGACCGGATTGCCTGGGTGGATTGGACCTTTCCGAACATGCCGTGGGACGGGACGGTCCTTCGTGGCGCGAAAATTTCCAAGGATCCGCCCGAACTTTTAGAAGTAACCGTCCTGGCCGGCGCGGCGGATGTCCCCGTGTTTCAACCCGCTTTTTCCCCGGATGGAAACCAGTTGGCGTACATCGAGGAAAGAGGCGAGTGGGATTCACTCGTCGTCCTGGAATTGGAGAGCGGGAAGAAACGCAATCTGGTTTCAGACACCACCCTCGCGGAACCGGCCTGGGCCCAGGGGATCCGGGTTTTCGGCTGGGCGGGGGACGGGAAGAAAATATTCTTCCTTCAAAAGGATAAAGGCTTCAGCTCCCTGCGCGCGGTGGATCTGGAAACGGAAAGGATAACCCAACCTGCCTCCGGTCCGTACACCGATCTCGCCCAGATTTCCGTTTCACCTTCCGGATCCGCGCTGGCCTACATTGCATCGTCCTGCGCCATACCCAAACGGATCATCGTGCAGCAGGATAAGCGGTTCACGATCCAGGCCCGTTCCTCGCCCGAACGTCTGGCGGAAGCGGAACACGCGCTGCCTAAGCCGGTTTCCTGGCTTTCCGGCGACGGCGCGGAAGTGCACGGTTTGTTTTTCCCCGCGCACAATCCGCGTTTTACCGCGAAGGGGATGCCGCCCGCGATCATCCTGGTTCACGGCGGGCCGACCTCGGCGGTGCCGGCGGCGTATTCCTCCGATACGGTGTTTTTTACCAGCCGCGGGTATGCCTGCCTGGCGGTGATATACCGCGGGAGCGCCGGGTTCGGCCGGTCCTACCGCAACGCGCTGCGCGGGCGGTGGGGTGATATCGATGTGGCCGATGCGGTCTCCGGCGCCGGGATGCTGGTTGAACGCGGGCTGGCGGACCCGTCGCGGCTGGTGATCAAAGGCGGAAGCGCCGGCGGGTATACCGTGTTGAACTGCCTGATCCGCCATCCGGGCGTTTTCCGGGCGGGAATCTGCCTGTACGGCGTCACGAATCTTTTCACGCTGGGCGGCGCCACGGAGAAATTCGAAAAGCACTATCTGGATACGATGGTGGGCAAGCTTCCGGAAGACCTTGAGAAATTCCGCACGTGGTCACCGGCGTACCATTTGGAGAGGATTCGCGATCCGCTGGCCGTTTTTCAGGGAGAGGAGGATGCCGTCGTCCCGCCAAGCCAGACCGGGGAGATCGCCGCGGCGCTCGCGCGCAGCGGCGTGCCGCATGTATACCGTCTCTTCCCCGGGGAAGGTCATGGCTGGAGAAAAGCCGAAACGATCATCTCGTATTATACTGAGGTGGACGCGTTTCTCCACCGTTACGTTTTGTTTGCCTGATCGTACATTCATACCAGGAGGCCTCTATGGAAACCACTTCATCGATTGTTATCGCCGGGTTGTGCATTGGCGCGGTTGTCGTTGTCGCGTTGCTGGTCCTGATCGGCAACGTGTTCCGCGTGGTCCGCGAGTACGAACGGCTGGTCATCTTCCGCCTTGGCCGCTCGATCGGCGCCAAGGGACCGGGCCTTGTCCTGCTGATCCCGTTTGTGGATGAACCGCGCAAGGTGGATTTGCGGGAGCAGGTGCGGGAGATCGGGCACCAGGTCTGCATCACCAAGGACAACGCCCCGATCAACATCGACTTCCTCTGGTTCTACAAGGTTCTGGACGCCACCTCAAGCGTCATCCAGGTGGGTTCCTTCGAGCAGGCCGCCCAGGGCATGGCGACCACCACCCTGCGCTCCGTGATCGGCGGCATTATGCTGGACGATGTGCTCTCAGAGCGAGAACGGATCAACAACCTCCTGCGCACTCGCCTGGATGAGGTGACCGAACGCTGGGGTGTGAAGGTAACCAACGTGGAAATCCGCGAGATCATCCCACCGCGCGAAGTGCAGGATGCCATGAACCGCCAGATGTCGGCGGAACGTATCCGCCGCGCTGTGGTGACGGAATCGACCGGTACGCGCGAAGCCGCCGTCAATGTTGCGGAAGGTGAACGACAGGCGCAATTGCTGCGCGCTCAAGGTTTTGCCCAGGCGTTGGAGACCATCTTCTCCGCTGCGAACAAGATCGACCAAAAGACCATGACGCTTCAATATTTCGAAACGCTCAAGGCCATGGGTATGAG
>CAZYSF010000377.1:0-3653 GCA_964649635.1 uncultured Anaerolineales bacterium
CAGGAAGACCAGAAATTGCAGATTGTCGTGGGGTGTTGTGCCCGGTTCCAGCAGATTCTGTCCATCGCTGGTTCCCATCGACCAGTTGTTGTGTTTGCCCGAGCCGTTGATGCCCGCAAAGGGCTTCTCGTGCAGCAGGCAGACGAGGCCGTGGCGCCGGGCGACCTTCTGCATGTATTCCATCACCAGCTGGTTGTGGTCGGTGGCGATATTGGTGCTGGAGTAGATCGGCGCAAGCTCATGCTGCGCGGGAGCCACTTCATTGTGCTGGGTTTTGGCGAGGATTCCCAGTCTCCACAGTTCCTCGTTCAACTCTTCCATGAAGGCGGCCACGCGTTCCTTGAGCTGGCCGAAGTAATGGTCTTCCAATTCCTGGCCTTTGGCCGGCTTGGAACCGAATAGAGTGCGGCCGGTGAGGATGAGGTCGGGACGCTGATCGTACGAACCCTTGTCAATGAGGAAGTATTCCTGTTCCGGGCCCACCGTGGTCGTCACTTTGGCGGCCGTGGTGTTGCCGAACAACCGCAGGATGCGCAGCGCCTGTTTGGAAAGCGCATCCATCGAGCGCAGCAGCGGCATTTTCTTGTCCAGCGTCTCACCGGTGTATGAGACAAACGCGGTCGGAATGCACAGCGTGCGCTCCTTGAGGAAGGCCGGTGATGTGCAATCCCAGGCGGTGTATCCGCGCGCCTCAAACGTGGCGCGCAGACCGCCGGAGGGGAAGGAGGACGCATCCGGCTCGCCTTTGATCAGCTCCTTGCCGGAGAACTCCAGGAGAATCTTCCCGTCGGCCGTGGGGCTGATGAAGGAATCGTGCTTTTCGGCGGTGATGCCGGTCAGCGGCTGGAACCAGTGGGTGAAGTGCGTGGCGCCCTTCTCCACGGCCCAATCCTTCATCGCGCCGGCGACCACTTCGGCCACCCATGGATCGAGCGACACGCCCTGTTCGATGGTTTTCCGCAGGGCCTGATAGGCGGGCTTGGGCAGCCGCGCCTTCATCACAGAATCGTTAAATACGTTGGAACCGAATATCTCGTCCACTTCGGGCATCCTGGCCTCCATATGTTTTATTGTGTTTTCCGGCTGATTATCTGTGATTATCCATCCAAGACGGTAGCGCCTCAACCCCGGAACGGGTGATTTACGGGTATGGTGAGTTTGGGTGGGTAAACCGCGGGAAAAGCCCCATTTTCCACGCCGATTCGCAGCCCGGACGGGCGGCCTGCCCCGGCGGTGCGCACGGCCCCCGGCGGATGCGGGGCGCAGCTGCGCAGGGGATTGCCCCCTCGGGCGCCGCGTGGACCGGAGTAGTTTTCGGCCCCGGCCAAAATGGGTTAATCCGTCTAGCAGGGTGTTGAAGAAGCCGGTCGAGTAGCCCGCGTTCTTTGCGGGCGTATCGAGACCACGCCAAATATCCGGTGGTCTCCCTGGCCTTTCCGGCCCGGACAGGCGATACGCAAAAACCGCTACTCGACCACCTTCTATGCCTTTTTCAAGATCCTGCTAGTATAATGGTCGCCGGCGATTTAAAATCCCGGCCGGCACCGGAAATAATGGCGCAAAGCCGGCCGCAAAGCGCCGGCATTCCCGGCCCGGCGGATGGAAGGTTGATGATGGAACAGGAAAAGAAACAAACCGCCTTCAGGATCAACGCTCCCAGGGTTGTTTACCAAACGATCGATGGGGAAACGATTATTATTGATTTCGACAACGGGGCATACTTCAGCGCGGAAGGCGCCGGGGCGGAGATCTGGGAGGGGATCGCCGGGGGCTTTTCCATGGATCAGATTGTTCGTGCCGCGATGCAGAGCTACAGCGGAGATGAGCAGGAAATCAAAAGCGGGGTCGGCCGGTTTATGGAAAGCTTGCAGCGCGAATCCCTCATCCTCTCCCTGGATGGGGCGCCGGCAGAATCCGGTCCGGTAATGGAAAAGGCGATTGCCGAAGCGGGTGAGCGGCCGGCCTTTCTGCCACCGGAGCTCCGCAAATACACGGATATGCAGGATTTATTGCTGCTGGACCCCATCCACGAAGTGGACGAGCAGGGCTGGCCGATCGCAAAAAATGAAGCCCCACGTTGAGAAGAAGCGGGTATTGCTGACGGGTGCCGCCGGTCATATCGGCGGGCTGATAACGTCTCATCTCACCGAACAATACGAATGGATCCTGACCGATCGAATCCGGCCGGCGGACACCCGCGGGCTTCGGTTTTCACCCGCGGATATATCGGATTTGAATGCGCTGCGCCCGCTTTGCCGCGAATCGGAAATCATTGTCCATCTTGCGGGCAATCCCGATTTAAAGGCGGCCTGGGAAGATTTATTGCCGCCCAATATCATCGGCGTCTACAATATACTCCAGGCGGCCTGCGAAGCCGGATGCAAACGGGTGGTCCTGGCCAGCAGCATTCATGTGGTGGACGGTTATGCGGGGGAACTTGAGGTGCGGCCCGATATGGCGGTATCGCCGCTCACGCTGTACGGCGCGAGCAAAGCGTGGGGGGAAGCGCTCGCCGCCTGTTATGCGCGGCAAAAAGAAATATCGGTCCTTTGCCTTCGCATCGGCTGGGTGACCCCCCGGAACGGGCGGCATATCGTGCCGGGAATGGCGCATCTGGAGGATGTCATCACCCATGAGGACCTCCTCCGGCTCGTGGCGGCCGCCATCGACGCCCCCGATTCCGTCCGGTTCGGCGTCTTCCACGGCATCTCGGACAATCACCCGAAAAAGCTGGATATTCGGAACGCGAGGGACCTCCTTCATTATGAACCGCAGGATGATGCCTTTGTCCTGGCCGGGAAAAACTATCCCGCGATCGTGCGCCGGTTGGGAGGGCGCGTAGTGCGAAAAGTCCGGAAGGTCGGTAAACCAAAATGAGCCACGCGGCGCACGATCCGGATAAAAACGAAGCCGCCGGGGAAGCGGCGGCCGTTTTTTTTGAGCGCGTCCAGGAAGCGTTCCGCGGCGCCGAGAAGGCCGCCGGCGGCGCGGTGAACCGCGGGTACACAATCGGGGGATATGCCGTTCAAATAAAATTCGCCGGCGGCGCATTGGTTCCCCTGCTGACGCCGGCCCTGGAGCACCTGGCCGCTCCGGCCGGTTTCGATAAGCCGGATTTGACCATCTATGCCTGGGAAAGCGAAACCACTCATACGGCTATGCCCCGGCGCCCGTGGGGATCGGAAGATTGCATCGCGCGCGGAGACATCCGCGGGTATAAGAATGAACGCATCGACTTGGCGCTCTCCGCGGACGTGGGGTCGGTGAGCCTCCTGGATGCGCGCGAAAACCTGGGAGTGTTCTGGATCCGGTCGGCCGCCCATGTCCCGACGTACGAACGGGGGGCGCCGTTCCGCTCGATCCTGCACTGGTGGATGCGCCGGCACGGACGTTTGCTTGTTCACGCGGGCGCGGTGGGCTGGCGTGACCGGGGGGTGTTGCTTGTGGGAAAAGCGGGCAGCGGGAAATCGACCTCGGCGCTGACCGGTATGCTCAAGGGTTGGCGCTATCTTTCGGACGATTATTGCCTGCTCGCGGTGGAAGGGACTCCGCGCGTATACAGTCTGTACAACTCCGCCAAGCTCACCGCCGCTCACCTGGAGAATTTTCCGGCGCTTCAAGCGGCGGTAAGCAACCCCGCGGAACTCGCCGCT
>CAZYSF010000378.1:0-6207 GCA_964649635.1 uncultured Anaerolineales bacterium
TCCGTACCCAGGTCGATTTCGCGCATCCGCTCCATCCGGAACTGCTGGGTGTACAGGCGGTAGTACTTCCCGCGCACGCGCAGAAGCTCGGCATGGGTTCCCTGTTCGCAGATGCGCCCATCCTCCACCACCACGATCCGGCTTGCGCGCCGGATGGTCGAGAGGCGGTGGGCGATGACGAAGGAGATCCGCCCGTTCATCAGGGTGACCATCCCGCGCTGGATGAGCGCCTCGGTCACCGTATCCACAGAACTGGTGGCTTCGTCCATGATCAGGATGTCCGGCTGCACCAGGACCGCGCGCGCCAGGCTGATCAGCTGCTTTTGCCCGGTCGAGAGCCGGTTGCCGCCCTGGCCGACTTCCGTCTCGTACCCCTTCTCCAGGCCGCGGATGAATTCGTCCGCGCCGGCGACCCGCGCCGCATCCGCAATTTCATCATTGCCGGCGTCCAGGCGGCCGTAGCGGATGTTTTCGCGGACCGTTCCGGAAAAGAGGTGCGGAGTCTGAAGCACGACGCCGATCCGGGATTGGATCGCCTTCTGGGTCAGGGTGGTGTAATCCCGTCCCGCGATCCGGATCACGCCGCGCTGCGGTTCATAGAAACGGCACAAAAGGCTGGCGATGGTCGTCTTGCCGCCGCCGGTCGGCCCGACCAGCGCGATCGATTCATTCTCGCTCACGCGCAGGGAAAATTCATCGATCACCGGCTCGCCTTGCTTGTACCAGAAGGAGACCTGATCGAACTCGACCTCCCCGCGCAGCGATTCGGGGGAGAGCGCCCCGGGCCGGTCGACGATCTCCGGACGGGAATCCACCAGCGAGAAGGAGCGCTCCGCCGAAGCGATGGCGTGCTGCATTTCCGAGAACACGCGCGCCAGGTCCTGCACCGGCCAGAGCATGAAGGTGACGTACCCGATGAAGGCCTGGATCGTGCCGATCGAAACCTCGCCCTGCACCGCCTGTGCGCCGCCGAACCACGCCACCGTCGCCAGCGCCACCGCGCCGATTCCCTGCACGATCGGAAGGAACAGCGCCGAGAGCCACGCCGCCCGGAACCCGGCCTGATACATCTCGTCGGTCCGGCCGCGGAATTCGCGCAGGTTCCGTTCCTCGCGTCCGAGCGCCTTGATCACCCGCACCCCGGTGATGGTCTCGTTGAAGGAGGCGGTGATCTTGGAGTTCACCTGGCGCACCTTGCGGTACTGGCGGATGATCCGCTGTTTGAAAAGCGCGCCCGCAAACACCAGCACCGGGATCGTTAGAAACACGAGGATGCCGAGGTCCCATTTCAGGTACAGCATGAACGCCATCGCCGAGATGATGCTCATCGCCGCCCAGGTGGAATCGAGGAGTCCCCAGGTCACCAGGTCGGAGACTTTCGATGGATCCGACGTGACCCGCGACATGATCCATCCGACCGGGGTGCGGTCGAAGTAGCTGAACGAAAGCTCCTGCAGCCGGGTGAACATGCTGCGGCGCAGGTCGTACTGGATCCGTTCGCCCAGCAGGCCGGCCAGGTAGATGAAAGTGAACACCCCGGCCGCCTGAAATACCGAGAGCCCGATGAACAGCCCGCCGATCCAATACAGCGATTCCGGATTTCCGGGCGTGATCGATTCGTCGATCACAATTTTTTTCAGATAGGTGAATACGGAATCCGAAAGCGCCACGAGCGCCACGGTGGCAAGGAACCCGAAGAACCAGAGCTTCCGCCGGGCGGCCAGGCTGATCATGCGCCGCAGGGTGCCGGTATCCCAGGATTCCTGAAAATCTTCTTCTTCCCATTGATCCATAGCCATTGCATTTTCTCCGTGAAGCCAAATCTCGGTTGTTCGTCAATCCCGCCCCTCACCCCAACCCTTCTCCCGGCATAAGCTGGGAGAAGGTGGCCCAAGACCGGACGAGGGTGGAACGCGCCGGTATGACTATCTCTTTCCAGTCGTCATTCCCGCGTGTACTAAGCGGGAATCCAGGGGTTTACGGAAGTGGATTCCCGCTGGCAGGCGCGGGAATGACGGACGACAAGACCGACGCGGTCTTGTCCTATCCCACCACCGCAGTAGAGGAAAAATCAAGACCGCGTCGGTCTGCTTTTCCCCCCGCCTCGGCTTCGAGCGCGCCCTCCACTTCCTCCTCGATCCGCGATTGCAGGAGGAAGATCCGCTTGTAGAAGCCATCCTGTTCCATCAGCTCCGCATGGGTCCCGGATTGGATGATCCGGCCCTTGTCCAGGACGAGGATCAGGTCCGCGCGCATGACGCTCTGCACGCGGTGGGCGATGATGAACGTCGTCCGGCCCTGCATCAGGCGCTCGAGCGCCTGGCGGATTTCGGCTTCCGTTTCGGAATCCACCGAAGAGGTGGAATCATCCAGGATCAGCAGGCGCGGATCCTTGAGCAGCGCGCGGGCGATCGCAATCCGCTGCCGCTGCCCGCCCGAAAGCGTGACCCCCTTTTCCCCGACCAGGGTCCGGTAGCCGTCCGGCAGCCCGATGATCACCTCGTGGATGGCGGCCGCCTGCGCCGCCTCGACGACCTCCGAATCCGGAACGTCGCGTTCCACGCCGTAAACGATGTTTTCCCGGATCGTGCGCGAGAACAGGAACGGCTCCTGCTCGACGATTCCGATCTGCCGGCGCAGGTAGCGTTTGGGATACTCGCGCAGTTCCACCCCGTCCAGGAGGATGCTCCCGGACGTGTACTCGTGAAAACGCGGGAGCAGGTTCACCAGCGACGTCTTCCCGGATCCGGTCGGCCCCAGCAGCGCCACCGCCCGGCCGGGTGCGCAACGGAAGCTGATATCACCCAGGATATGGGATTCTCCCCGATACTCGAAGCCGACCTTCCGGAATTCCACCTCCCCGCGCAAGGCGATTGAGGGTGAAACGGTTCCCGCATCCAGATCTTCCTTCGGCTGGCGGAGGATTTCCGTCGTCCGGTAAGCCGAGACCAGCCCGTTGGAGGCGTGCACCACCAGGCGCCCAAGATCGCGCATCGGCCAGATCAGGTACACCACCATGCCGGTATACGCGATATATTGACCGAGGGTGATCTCCCCCTGAATCGCCATCACGGCGCCGAGTGTGAACCCCGCCAGGACCTGCGCGGCGCAGAGGATATCGGTCGACGGCCAGAAGAGCGCGTGCATCAGGAGAAGCGCCCGGCCGCGGCGGAACTTCTCGGTGTTCTCCTTTTCAAACTTCGCCGTCTCGAAATCCTGCTGGGCGAAGGCCCGCACCACGCGCACACCCGCCAGATTCTCCTGCAGCATGGTGGAAAGCACCGCGTCCTGGTCCTGATACGCGTCGTAAACCTTGGACACCCTCCGGAAGAAGAAAATCGATACGGCGACGATGAAAGGCACCACGACGATCGACGCCAGGCCCAGCTTCGGATTAAGGAACAACAGGGCGGTCAGATTTACCAGGAACATCATGCCGATCCGCACCACGCCGATGGCCTGGTCGGCAAAAAACCGGCGAACCGCGTCCACATCGGACGTGCTGCGCTGGATCAGTTCACCGGTGGGCATCCGGTCGTGATAGGAGAACGGCAGGTGCTGGATGTGGTCGTAAAGCGTATTGCGCAGCCGCCGCGCGACTCCTTCCGAGGCTCCGGCCGTCGAGCGGCCGCTGAGAAAGGAAAAGGATCCTTCCGCGAGCGCCAAGCCGATAATGCCCGCCGCCAGAATCGGCAGGAAGCTGGCAAAAACCGTCTGGCCGACCACCCTATCCACCAGAAAGCCCAGCAGGTAGAAGGTGCCGGTCTTGGCGGCGCTCGCCCCCGCCTGTGCGAACATCGCAAAAAGGTATAAGCCGCGGAAACCCGTGGAATATTTCCACAGGATACTCAGCCGTTCTCCCACGGTTCCGGTCTTTTCTTCTTGTTTTTGGGCCATTTCGTCCTCGTACTGATGAAAAGAAAAACCACGGTTTTTCCCGGCACCGTGGTTAAAGAAAAAACCACGGGCTTTGTCTTGCGCCCGTGGTTGATTACTCAGTAAAAAAGCTACCGGTCTACAGGCGCAATCCGAGAAGGCAGATTGGAATCACCACCCGCCTCGATCTTCACCACCGCTTCAAACATTGTGCTCATGTAATGCGCCTTTCTTTCTGGAATGGTGGGAATCTACCACGCCGCGGGAAAACGGTCAAGCGGGATGCGTGAACATCCCCTCCCCGCGGGTCATTCCCCTTTGTAGGCCGATGCCTCCAGGAACCATTTGGGCTGCCGGATCCGGTTCTTTCGGTAGAAGGATTTCAAGCGCTTCCAATTCTTCGACCAACGGCTCTTGGCTTTCCGTGATGGCGGTAAAATCCCCAGGAACCGCAGCGCATTCCATCCCATGAAATCCCGCATCTCATTTTTATTAAAGATTTTTCCCCCTTCCAGCACCCGCGCGTAGCGCTCCTTGAATTCTTCATAATGCTCCACCCGCGCGATGACGTGCCAGTCTATGCCGAAGAGCAGCCGCTGTTGGATGACGCCCGGGAAGTCGCGGCACATGGCCGTAAAAGCCTCCTGGTATTTGGGAATGTTCCCATCATCCATCACCGGATGGTGGGCCACATCCACATACAGATTCGGGTAACGGGTCAGCATTTCCGCGACCTCCCGGACCCAATGCACCGACAGCTCCCCGCCGGAGGAGGTATCCGAAGCGCGGCCGGGCGAACCCGCGACCCGCCGCCGGAACGCCTGCCAGGGGCGGTCATAGAAATGCCGGCGCGGGGCGGTAATGTACTCCTCCGGCCGGCTCCACCCGAAGTGCGCCAGGTTTACGTGCAGGCGCGGATACCGCTCAAGAACCGTGCTCCAGTAGCGCGGGCTGGCGAAATCGAAGCTGGCCCGCGGGTACGCCTCGATACCATCGTGGGTGCAATGGGCCGTGATCGGAACCTCCTCCCGCTCGCAATACCGGTACAGGTCCGAGAGGACTTCGTCATACTGTGTTCCGGTAAACGCTTCATAACGCGGCATGCCGTTCCGGCGAAAGATGCTCCGCCGCTGGGAATCGACGACGGCATTTCCGAGCGGGCGGTACCCGATCGGGTTATACACCTTGATGCCGATAAACCCCTTGTTGCGGACAGCCTCCTTCGCGGCGTCCAGTGAGCTGTACTTTTCCCTGGGTCCGCCGTCCCCTTCGCCGGGTCCCGGCAGCTTGGCCCGGTAGGCGAGTTCGCGGGTCGGGTCGAACGGCGCGAACGGGTGCACCCGGCCCTTGAAGGGAAGGACCACATCCCGGTACATCGCATCGATCTGTTCCACGATCGGTTGAAGTTTTCGGCTGTGCCTGAACCCGTATTCGAAATCCACCATCAGGGGGACGGATAATTCAATCCGGTCCTTTGAGAACGCGCGAAACATCCTGTGCGTGACCTCACCCATATCGCCCTGGGATAGGATATCCGCCCAGAGGCGGTAATTCTTTCCGGTGTACGCAAAGGCGATTTGTTTGACGAGGTCGACGAACCAACCGTGGCTTTCGCCGCGGACGGCGATTTCGATGACCGTGAAGAGGACCGGCGCCAGCAGCCGGATGTACCATTCCGGGTAGGTGCGCGAGAGCAGGTAGCCCTTGAGGGGGATATCCCTGCCGCGGAATACGTGCGCGTGCACATCGATGACCGGTGTAATGTCTGCCTCCCGAAAACCCGGTTTTTTACGAAACACGGGGATGTTTGTGCGGAAGTCTTTATTGTAAATGCGATCCGGATTTCGGCAACCCGGCCCTCAGGGCAATCTTGACGGCCCACCGTACGGGGGAAGGATATTCCGTCGCGGGGTCTGCCGGCGGACACAATCACAGGCAAAGGCGGATTTCACCGTCCTCTTGCCGCTACCCGCCCGACAATGCGAGTGATCCGAAATGTCCGAACCCCTTCATGCCCCGCCGGAGGCTTCCACGATCTGATAGAGCCGGAAGTCTTCATTCTGGAATAACAGAACCAACCGCCCCGCCTCTGTCAGCCGGTCGACTTCCTCATTGGTGATCTGGAATCCTTCGTCCTCGTTTTCATAAATACACAGGTAATCGCCCCCGGCGATATCGGAGGATTCGCTGATCTGGAGAGAAGGCCGACCGGTCGTCAGACGCAGCGCCCGCGGTTTGAAAAAGAGAATTACCGACTCTTCCGCCGAATTATTTTCGATGTATTCAAACAACTCCTGCGCCGAATTGGAAAACGGGCCTTCGAAGACAACC
>CAZYSF010000379.1:0-7087 GCA_964649635.1 uncultured Anaerolineales bacterium
CCCTTCATCGGCCGCCAATTCCATCTCCCGGCTTTCCAGGAAGGCGGGCTGGAAAGGCATGCGCGCCAACCCATCCAAACTCGCGCCTTCCCATAAATGCATCATCGTGGTGTTGCCGCATATGTGCACCCGTTCCGGCCGCTCGCCGCCGAGCCCCGCCCGCAGGCCGTCGAGCATCCCGCGCACCTGGCCGCGGACGAGGCCGTGCATCGCCGCAAGCGCCTGCGGATCGCGGACCGCGTTCTCAATCCGCGAGATGACGTCCGGACCGTAACTTCGCTGGCGGTTGGCGGCGGCGGCGCGGGCGACGATCCGGCCGGTGGCGATATCCGCGAAGGCGCAGCTGATCGTCGTCGTCCCGATATCGACCGCGGCGCACAAGCCTTCGCCGGCCTCCGTCGATGGGAGAACAGTTTGTTTTAGCTGGGGGAGAAAAAATGCGCGCTCGGGCTGGTCGATCAGAACGCTCCCGGCCCGTTCGAAACGGGCCAGGCAGGAAAGCCGCCCGCCGGCTTTTACGCGTTCGGCGCCGAGCAGGCGGGCTTCTTCTCCGCCAACGGGGGAGAGGACCGGCAGCGGGGAGGGCGGCGAAGCCGCTTCGCCCCGCACCAGCACCCGGCAGCGGCCGCAGCGGCCTTCCCCGCCGCACGGCGCTTCGGCGTCCGGGAAGACCGCGCGCATCGCGTCGAGCAGCGTCTGAGCTTTTTGACCGATCACTTCACGCGGCATAAGATCACCCTACTGAAGAATGCCGGGCGGGTAGCCCCTCGCCACTCCGTGGCGAGGGGCGTATCGAGACCTATACATTTTACGGTGATCTCGATACGCAAAAACCGCTACTCGATCACCCTCTCTCAATCGATCCCGATAATATCCTCATTGAACGTCGGCCGAATGGTATGCCCGGGCGGGACGACCAGGAATTCTTCGGCGTTCCAATCGCCGGCGAGCATCCGCTCGAGCAGGCCGGGATCGCCCTGCAGTTCCTCGAATTCCCACTTCCGTTCGGCCGCGAATGCGCCCGCCCGGGCGCGGTAATCCCCGACGTTCCCCACCCCGGTGTTGATGAAGGCAAGCTTCCGGTAGTGCTTGAGCCAATCGGAGATTACGGGCGCCAGGAATTCTGCGTTGTCTTCACCGTAGCGTTCGGCCAGCTCGCGATAATCCCGGCTGAGTTTCAGGCGGGCGGTGATGCTTGCAGGATTTTCGTTCGGGTCGGTATCCCGCTCGATCCAACCCGGGGATTTGTAGTAGGTGCCGGGGTTGGCCTCGAAAAAACCGGCGAAGCGCCGGCGCGACCCCAGGAGCAGGGTGATGCAATCGTGCGCGCGCGGCGCGACCATCGGAACCGGTGCGCGCACGCCGCACATCCCGTTACTGCACAGCCCGTACCAGAACAGGATCGCCTCGCGATCCCCTTGCGGACGGGAGTCGACCGCTTCCTGCACCTGCGTTCGCATCCGCTCCGCCCCAACGTCGTGCAGCCCCTTGGGGAGAAAATCGACGTCGATGATGTTGCGGCTGCGGGCGACGGCCGCGCACACCTCCCGCCGGGAAACCTCGCACGCGATCATCCGCAAGCGCCGGGGCATGCGCGCGCCTTTCAGTTCGAGCGCGAAACCAGCTTGAGCGCCGCGTCGGCGGCGCTGGCGGCGTCCGGCGCGTAAGCGTCGGCGCCGATCCGGATCCGGAATTCCTCGGTGATCGGCGCGCCGCCGACCATGATCTTGAACCGGTCGCGCACGCCGGCCTGGACAAACCCGTCGACCACCGTCTTCATCTGGTTCATCGTCGTGGTCAGGAGCGCCGAGACGCACACCAGGTCCGCGTGCTCCTCGACCGCGGTCTGGACGAAGCGGTCGGCGGGGACGTCCACCCCCAAGTCGAGGATCTCGATCCCCTTGCCTTCGATCATCATCCGCACCAGGTTCTTGCCGATGTCGTGCAGGTCGCCCTTGACGGTCCCGATGATCGCCTTGCCCCTGGATTTCACGCCGGCCGAGGCGAACAGCGGTTTAAGGAGCGCCGTGCCGGCGTTCATCGCCCGCGCCGCGATCAGCACCTCCGGGACGAACACCTCGTTGCGCTTGAACTTGCCGCCGATGATGTTCATCCCGGCCATCAAGCCCTGGTTGAGGATCTGCTCGACCGGGATCTTCTGGTTGATCGCCTGCTGCACGAGGTCTTTAACTTCCTTGGCCTGGCCCTTCTGCAGGGCGGCGGAAATATCGTCGAGTATCGGCATCGTGGCGCCTCCGTGGTAAATTCAAGTAAAATCTAAAACCTTTTCACCGCAAAGCCGCGAAGAGCGCGAAGATTTCTATATAATAAAAAAATAAATCTTTGCGTACTTTGCGCCTTCGCGGTAAAAAGGTTTTCTCCAATCTTTATACATGACCATCTTCCAATCGTCTTGCATTTTCTTACGCGCTTGCACCGGTTTGTGCAAAATCCGCATCTCCGGCGCACTTTACAGCCCGTATTCCTTGAGGATCACCTTGGCCGGATCGAGCTGGGGAAGCATCATCTCCACAAAATCGGATTCGTTTTCCGGGATGGCGGAGAGGTCCGCGCGCATCCGCTCGAAGTACACGGTCTCCCGTTCGGGAAGCGCCAGCGCGCCGGAGCGGGTCCGTTCCTCCAGAATCTCGATCGCGCGCAGCGCGCCGCGCTTGGCCGCGTCAATCGGGTTCTTTCCCGCGACGATCCGGCCGGCGATGTCGATCACGACTTCCGGGGCCAGCACGACCGCCTGCGGATCGAACGGGGCGTCGGATTCGACGGTCAGCTTTTGGAACATGCGCCGGCATTCGGGTCCCTGGCGGGTGGCCGCGTTCATCAGCCGCACGTCATACTCGAGCTGTTCGAGGGAGATGGTGGTTGCCATCCCGCCGAGCAACTTGACGTGCTGGACCGATTCGTTGCTCCACAGGTCGCAGGCGGCCGAGGCGATGTTCCCGACCGGGCTGCCGTGGGCGCAGGCGGCGGTCTTCCCTTCCATCGATATGGGGATCCCGGCGATCGCCTTGAGGTAGGGTCCCTCGTACCCGCAATCCTTGTCCGGGCCGGCCGCCCCCTCCTCGTGCGCCACGAGCGTGCGCACGACCGAGATCACCCGGTCGACCGCCGCAAACACCCGCGGGATGTAGCCCTTCTCCGCCAGCACCATCGCGGTGTTGGCGAATCCGCAGGCGGTATCCCCGCCCGCCGTCCGGCCCGTGCGCCGGGCGATCTCCACAATCTGCTTCCACAGGTAGCGCATATCGCGCACCCCAAGGACGGTCAGCGCGAAAAACGCCAGGCGGATGTCGCCGGTCATCAGCGCGTCGTCGTGGATCTCTTTTCCGCCGGTGCTCTCGATCGAAAGCAGGTCGCCGCCGGCCAGCGCGCCCTGTTCGAACAGCTCGAGCATCGCCGCGGTGTGGGTGCTGGTGCGCATCCGGGGCGGCCGGTCGAAATCGCGCGTGTCGTTGGGGGTCAGGCGGACCTCGGATTTCAAGCCGTGTTTTACGTGCCATTCCTCGCAGATCTCGTTCATCTCCCGAGTCAGCATCACGCCGATCTTCGGATCCCGGGTCATCTCGATCAGCGTTTCGAATTCGAGGACGAGGCCGTTGCTGTGCAGCTGCTGCGCGCGCTGGAGCGCTTCGGTGACGATTTCGGCATACCGGCGGCGGATCTCCGGCAGCGTTTCCGCGCAGATCGTCATCGTCGGGAGTGTGAAATTAAGTTCCGGGTAGACCGTTCCGCCGCCGATCACAAGTCCGCGCCGCGTCTTCACCGGATGGGGCGCGCTGCCGAAGATCAACCGGCGCGGATCGTCGAGGGCGAGGCTGGCGTAGTGCATGGGCCGTTCTTTGGAATATCCTCCTGACCGCTGCGGAAAGCGCTTCCCGTAACGCTGTGATGGGCATGCCTGCGTTTGGGCTTTATACGGATAACGGACCGGCAAATCCATTGTTGCACTTTACCGGCTCCGGGGATATGAAAAAAATATCGAAAAGTTGCAGAGTTTTATCGGAAAAACCCTTCCCTTTGAGAATGCGGCTTTTCCCTGTAGAATCACGCCGGTTGGACAAATGGAAGAACCCATCGGATATCCCCCGGCGCCTTCCGGACCGGCCACCCCGGTCGATTTCCAGAGCGCCATCCTCGAACTGACCAGGCACTACCGCGGTGCGACGGGCATCAATTGCGTCGCCATCACCCCGGACGGCCGCTGGATGACGCCCGACGACCCCGCCTCAATCGAAAAGCCGCCGCCGCAGCGCTGCCGGCTGTGCACCGCGCTCAACGGGCTGCGCTCTTTCCCGCGCGTGGACTGCGCCGGCGTGCACCGCTACGGCACCTACCAGGCGGAACGGTTCGGGGGGATGTACATCTACTTCTGCCCGCGCAACATGACCCACTGGGCGGCGCCGGTCCGGATCGACGGGATCACGCTCGGGTCGCTGATCGGCGGCCCGGTGCTGATGATCGATCCGGAGGAATTTCTTCAGGAAGACATCATCGCTTCGCACCGGCTGAGCGCGGATTGCCTCGCGGAGCTGCGCGAGGCCTGCCGCGAGATTCCGTACGTCAGCACGGCCCGGGTGCGTTCGCTCGCGGAAATCCTCCGGTGGAACACGCAGGCCCTTTCCCAGAATCTCGGCCGGCAGATGGGCGGGATCCCCGCCCCTTCCGCCGCGCCGGATTTCAGCGCGGCGGATCTCCTGCCGCACGACGAACCGGCCGGGATTTTTTCGCCCTCCGCCGCCGGCTACCCGCTGGCGAAGGAACGCGAACTGCTGGGGTGCATCTCCAAGGGCGACCTCGAAGGCTCGCGCAAGATCCTCAACGAGATCCTCGGGTTGATCTTCTTCTACAGCAACAACAATCTGGATTCGATTAAACTGCGGGTGGTGGAGCTGGTTGTGCTGCTTTCGCGCGCGTCGATCGACGGCGGGGCGTCGATCGAGGAGATCATCGGGCTGAACAACGATTACCTGGTCCGCATCCGCGAATCGCGTTCGGTCTACGACCTTTCGGCTTCGCTCTCGGTCATTCTTTCGCGCTTCGTGGATTGCGTCTTCACCCTTAAATCCATCAAACACGCCGATCTGATCCGCAAGAGCATCCACTTCATCCGTTCACAATACACCGGGTCGCTTTCGCTCGAGAAGGTCGCCGAATACATTCACCTCAGCCCGTCGCACTTCTCGCGTATTTTCCACGAGGGTACGGGCGAGAGCTTCGTCTCCTACCTGACCCGGATCCGGATCGAGAAGGCCAAGACCCTGCTCCAGGCGCAAAGCATCCCGCTGGCGGAGATCGGCGCCCGGACCGGCTTCAAGGACCAGAGTTATTTCACGCGCGTGTTCAAACGTTCCACCGGCATGTCGCCCGGGAAATACCGCGGCATGCGCGGCGTGCACGCGCGCCGCAAGGGAATCGACGAATCGAACATCGAAATCCACGATTAGTTGTTTTTCCATTGTGCTCAATATGGCTACTATTATTATTCAAGTGAGATCATGTTCTGCCTCAAAGAACACAAAGGACACATAGGATTATATGAAGATGTTTTCTTTGTGCTCTATGTGCCCTTTGTGGCTACAATTAATTTTCTATTGAGAATTAATTCCGCCACAAAGAACACAAAGGACACATGGATGGGTTTGAAGTTGTTCTTTTGTGTCCTTTGTGTTCTTTGTGGCTAATTTTATTATCCACAAAAAGTACAAAAGGGGAAGCAATCTCCCTTTTCAATGGATAATCAGCAAATTGCTTCGCCTGCCCCGGTTGGGGTAGGCCGGGGTCGCTTCGCTCCCCCCGCTTCGCAATCAAAACTGCTCATGGAGCATAGGCGAGCGGTCTTGCTCCGCGGGAGCAGGCTCGCCATGAGACACTCCGTTCTTCAGCAGCCCAAACGATTACCCGCCGATCGTCACCGTTGTCCCGCTGACGGCCGCCGTGTAGGCTTTCAGCGAATTGGGCGCCGGGCCCTTGACCACCTTGCCGTTCGTATCGTATTGCGAACCGTGGCATGGGCAGGATGCGACCCCGTCTTTGAATTCCCCGACGGCGCATCCCAGATGGGTGCATTTCCGGCTGAAGGCCAGCACGGTGCTTTCATCCAAACGGTAAAGCAACATTCCCGACGAATCCAGGCTGTTCGGCCCTACCGCCAGCGCCCCGCCCGCCGCGGCCAAGCTTTGATTCTCCGGCTGTGAAAGATCGAGCGTGACCCCCGCTGACGAATCGGTGCCGGTGCCGGTCGGGACGGCCGAACCGCATGCCGCGAGTATCGGCGCCAGCGCCGCCGCCCCTCCGGACGCGGCCAGCGCTTTCAGAAAATCCCTCCGCACCATTTTTCCCGCTGTCCGCTTCCCTTTTTGGTCGTCCATAATCCTCTCCTTCTGGAAGATGAAAAATCCTAGTAGGATGTTGAAAAAGGATCAAACTGTCATTGCGAGGAGCGAAGCGACGAAGCAATCTGCTGATTATCCCCAAAATAGGGAGATTGCTTCGCTCCCTTCGGTCGCTCGCAATGACGTTTGGCGCATTGTTCAACACCCTGTTAGTATACGGACATACCCATTAATAATTTGTTGGATTAAGTGGGAATTTGTTGGAAACCGTGGGCTTCCGCCGCTATCCGGCTTACCGCTTTCGAACTATCGAATAGAAATATTGGATCGGTAAACCGATCGCGCCGTACAGTAACGGCGAAACCCACCCATAAACCTGGGGAATGCGTAAAATCCACGGGATGGTCGTATGCGCCTGACCCGAATTCGGGTTCCCGATCAGGGTGATCGCGGCGTGATAAAACCAATCCCCGGCCGCCGTCCCAAGGATATTGAGATACACCCCCGGATCCTGCGGCCAGAGGAGAGCCGAAGCCAGCCCCAGGACGATCCCGAATACCAAAAAGGAAATGATGACGAATCGGTTTTCCGGCATGCCCATCCGCCGGAAAAGCACGGCCAGCCCGAAGAGGGCGCCGTCGGATAATAGCGGGAGGACCCATATGAAATTCATGGCTGTTCAGGCGCCATCCCGCAGGCGCAGAGTCGGGTCGCCGATGAGGATCAGCATGGAAAAA
>CAZYSF010000380.1:0-6156 GCA_964649635.1 uncultured Anaerolineales bacterium
GCCGGTCCGCGCTCCACCCACGACTTCCATATCCCGCTCAAACTGCAGCAGGCGCCGTATATTTTCCCGCGTTTCGGCGATATCGTCGACGATCAGGACCCGGATTTTATCGGCCACCGTCTCCCTACCTTACTTCGACGGGAACGTCGTTTCCCAGCACGGGGATGAATGGCATATCGATCCGCGGTACCGTGCCGTAGGAAAGGTTGGGCGGCAGGTCGATTTTAAAATCATCCATCAGGCGCTTCAGATCCATCGACGGCACGCTGAACACGGAGGTGTCACCGGCCGACCGCAACGCATAGGTGAGGTCGGCACGCAGGCGGATGACGAAGCTGATCGCCAGCGCCTCCTGTGGCGTCACCTCGATGACGAGGATGTCCGGATTGGCGGTCGTGACCGGCGTGGTCGGGGCTTCACCCGGGAGGGGAGTTGTGACGGCGATCATCGGGGTATTCACCGTGCCCACGTTCAAGACGCGCGCATCCGAAACCAGAATGGCGCTGGCCAGACGCGGCCGCTGATACTCAAGCGGCGTGTAATACGTGGCCAGCAGCACATCGCTCAAGGGGGATTCTTTGAATATCCGCCCGCCCTGGACCTGAAGGAATGTGACCTTGCCTTCCGCGTCAATGCCGACCAGGAGCATGTTGTTCGGCATATCGGTCTGGAAACCCGCGTCGATGTTGATGTACAGCAACGAGGCGATGATCATGATGTGGTCCCCGTTGCCGATGGAATATGCCACGCCCGACAGCCGGTTCATCGGCACCGCGATGGCCACCTTTCCGGGTTTGATCTTCAACGCCGTTGCCGATGCCGTATCGGACACCAGCGTACCGCTCTCCACGACCTGTGAGGAAAAGACCGGTTCCCCGCGGCGCAGATCGATCCGCGCCCGCTTTCCCACCACGGCGGACATTTCCGTCATCAGGCCAGGCAGCGGCAAATCCCTCGGCCAGGGGCCCATGATGACGCTGTCTTTTGTGATTTCCGTTCCGGCCGGGATGTCTTGGGCGACAAAAACAATATTGTAGGTGCTGACTTCGGTTGTCGGTGTCGCCTTGCCGGCTCCACCGCCAAGTCCGCCGAATTGGAATACGATATAAATTACACCGGCGACGACGAATATGATCAGAGCCAGGATCAGGAACATCCTTCTTCTCATGAGGACCTCCCAGTGGAAATGGCACCGAATAGGTAGCTATCATACTAATAATATGACAAAAGTCAAGGAGACGCGTAAAAAATAAGTGTAATTTTTTATTTGGATAATATTACTCTTAATAGATGTGGAGCCTCATTTTTCGAGGCTCCACAAAATAAATCGCAAAGGAATTGCCGCAACCTATATGCTGTTGACGATCTGGCTGAATACGTTGCCGATCGCGGGCCCAAGGACGGACAGGATGATGATGATCACGATTGCCACGAGGACGAGGATTAATGCGTATTCCACCAAGCCTTGGCCTTTCTTCTGCATTTTCTTGAACATCGGATTCACCTCCTTTCGCTCGGAATGGATCGATCTGTCCATATTATACATAGAATGCTTTTGGAATCAAATTGCGGATACATTGCCGCACAGAAAAATGGGATGTAACCCCCTGCATCCGAGCCGGATTTGCTAAACTTTAGTACTAATTAAACCCTGGAACGCCTTCTCCGCTGATGGATGCAGGTTTTCTGCAAGGGATCGGCGGGCGCGCGAACGCGAGGTTGCGGTGGAGAACCTGCGCGGCTGAGCTGTTCGGGAGACCGACGAAGAGGAGTTTCCTTCCGCGGGAGGCGGTCGGATTTCTCCCCTGGCTTTTTAAGGACAATCGATTTGGATTTATTCAGCGGCCGGGAGCTCGATCAGGATGTACGTCCCCTGCCCGGCTTGCGAGGCGTATTCGTAGGTCCCGCCCAGCATTTCAATCCGTTCGCGCAGGGCAATCAGTCCGTGCGGATCCTCTTCGCCGCCCTTTTCCTCGAGCAGTTTGCCGTCGTTTTCGAGTATGGCTTTGACCAGGGCGTCTCCGAGATCCACGGATACTTTGATCTTGGTGGCCTGTGCGTCTTCCCGCGCCAGGCTGACCAACTGCTGGATCGCCCGAAAGAGGACAACCTCAATGTGGCTGGGCATCCGACGTTCGGTTCCGGTGAAGGTGAATGAGATTTCCGTCTGTCCCTGGTCTTTGGAACTGTCCAGATAGCGCCGCAGGGTCGGCACCAATCCCAGATCGTCCAGCATCATCGGCCGCAGGTCGAAGATGTAGTTGCGCACCCGCTGGAAGGCGGAATTGGCCGACAGCTTCAGGTTGGCCAGTTCCTCCTTGGCGCGGATCGGATCGATCTCGAACAGCCGGGCGGCAATCTCCGCCTGGAGAATGAAGTTGGAGAGCACCTGCGCCGGGCCGTCGTGCATCTGGCGCGAGAGCCGTTTGCGCTCGTCTTCCTGCGCCTCCACCACGCGGACTACGATGGATTTCGGCGCCGGACCGGAACTCGCCTCAGGCTGGTTGATATGCAAGGTCTCATGAATTCTTTCCAGGGCCTTGCCGAATAATTCGAATACCCCCTGCTGTGCCTGCAACCGTTCCAGTTGTCCGCTCATGGCAAACAACCGCTGCTGGGCATCCATCGAACTTTCGAAAGCCTTGCGGATATCCTCGCGTGGGACCGAGTCGAAGGAGGATTGAATCTGTTTCCAGCGCATGGCCTCCGAGGCCTGGCGTATTTTCATTTTCTCCACTTCGCTCCGGCTTTGATCGATGAGCGATCGGAGTTCCTTGGTTTGGGTTTTAATTTCCTCAAGCTGCGACCCGACAAAAGGCAGCAGGTCTTCCACCGACAGGGTCTCTTTTTCCAGATCTGCAGGAGTGTTCGGCCGGGGAGCGTTCGTCATAGGGGTACCTGGCTATTCCTCTTTGGGCATCGTCAGCGGGGCGGGCTCGGTGCTTTCGTTCCCCTCCGGAAGGCGGATCCAGCCGTGCTTCAAGGCGTACACAACGGCCTGGGTCCGGTCGCTGGCGCCGATCTTCCGCAATAATGACGTGAGATGGTTTTTGACCGTTTGCTCGCTGATCCCCAGCAGATAGCCGATCTGCTTGTTGGTTAAGCCGCGCGCCACGAGGTTTAAAATCTCCGATTCCCGCTGCGTCAGGGGGGCAAACAGATCCTCAGAGGCGGATTCGCTTTTAAGGCCGGCCATCTGCTCATCCAGCCAGGTCTGTTTTTCCTTGGCGTCCATGATCCGGCCTTCGTACACCCATTTGCCGGCGGCGACGACGCGGATGATTTCCGCCAATTGCTCGTGTTCTATGTCCTTGGAGCAATAGGCATGGGCGCCCGCCCGGAAGGCATGCAGCGGCTGCTCGGAATCCGTGTAGCCGGTCAGGAGCACAATGCGCGTGTCCGGCATTTCCGACCCTACCCGGCGGGCGAGCTGTAATCCGTTTTCATCGGGCAGGTTGACGTCGAGGATCGCCACATCCGGAAGGGTGTTTCGGATGAGATCCAATCCGTCGTGTCCGTTCCCGGCTTCACCGACGATCGTCAAATCCGGAAATGACGTGATGGCCTTCTTCACGCCCTCGCGGTACAAAGGATGGTCGTCGACGAGAACAATTCTTATTCCGGCCATTCGATTCCTCGGAAATAGTATAGCATTACCGGTTTTCCTTGGCAAACCAAACGGCGAAATTCCGATCCGTTCGGCCGCGCGTCACCGGCGGCAGTTGTTGCGCGTCTCATACAGCTGAGTCCGGCCGCCCGATTCTTCGGCGGTTGATGTTTCCCGGAATCCCGGAATGGGCGTCCACCCGGTCAGTTCCCCGGGATAAAAAGCCGGCATGGTCATGAGCCAATCGGCGTTTGTCCGGCGGAGGTATTCGCACAACGGAACCTCTCCGGAAAGCAGGTCCAAAGCGCCCAGATCGGTCACGCCCCCCAGGTCGATGATTCCCCGTTCGCCGAAGAAACCAAGCGCGCCGATGTCGTGGGCGGCCACGACCGTATCCGGGGGGGAGTGGTCGCGGATCCATTTTGCCACCGCGACCATTTCCGAATCAATAAACCCGATGTCGCGCACATATTGCCCGGCCCCCATCCACAGAAAAATCGGCGTCAAAAGGATAACGCTTGCCCACAGCGCGCGGGAAATGACCCGGAAGACCGCCGTCGAATCCCATTTTGCCAGGATCCGGGAAAAACCATAAACACCATAACCGGTCAGCACGGGCAGGATCGGGATGAAATAGCGCCCGTGTTGATAGGTGGCGGGCAGCTGGACGGCATACAGCGCCAGGTGGCCGAGGGCCCAGAGCAACGGCAGACTCCAAATCCATCGGCGTTCGCGGATGGCGAAGAGCAGCGCGACCGGGATGAACAGGACCTGCACCGCGAGCGGACCGGCCAGCAACGGCAGCCACGGCTGCAACAGCCGGATTAACAGGCCGGTCGAAGTCAACACAGCATACTCCGTGGTTTTTACAAAAAAGGTATTCGGCAACAAGTGCCCGTTCAGGCGGAACATAAACATGAAATAGATAAGTATGGGAGTCAGCAGCCCCAGAATGAAAACACCTGCTTTCCCGGCGGATACCGGGCGCCATTGCAGCAGGACCGCCAGGAAGGCTAGACCCGAGAGGAGTACCGCCTCAGGCCGGATCCAGATCCCCAATCCGGCGATAATTCCGAGGCCGAGGATCCGTGGAGGAGTTGTTTTTTTCTCCGCGCAATTAGAGTCCATTGGAAAAATCAGAAAAAAAACCAATGCCGTCCATGCGCAATAGAGAATCGTTTCCATTCCAGACACCGCCGCCCAGACGAGGTGCCATTCCCCCAGGCAGAAGAAGAGCGCGAACCGGGAGGCTTTCCGGTCGATTTTGCGGATCCAAAGCATGATCAGAACCGCATTGGCCAGCAGTAACAATATTCCCAGCGCCTTACTCCAGGCAACGGGGGAGATATGAAACCAAAAAGAGGGGATTTGCATGACGGTCCAAAGAGGCGATGTGGATCCGGCCGATTGCGGCCCGCCGGCGTAAGTCCACCCCTGCCCGTCAGCAAGCGACCGGGCATACGTCTGATGGATCCAGGCGTCATCGAGGGGGAATCCGGAGAGGCCGCTGCCGCGCTCCAGCAGAAGGAATGCCAGCGGACCGGTCAACCAGAGAAGCAACCAACCGGCTGGGATAAGATATTTTTTCATGGGCCGTCTTCTGCCGGCGGAGGCAATACTTCAAACCAAATATAAATCATCCCTTCGTATTCCTCCGAGAATATCTTTTTCAGGCGGGGATGAGCAGACTCGTCCCTATACAGCGGCTTTAGCCCTTCCGGAATGTTGGAATCCAGGATCACATATTGGACGTCATAACGGTCGGCCGCCTCCAGGAGCATGGCAGGGTCGCCGGCGATGACGGGAACCGTCTGAAAACCCGTCAGGAAATGGAAGCAGGTTGTGTTGTTCACCATGAAGCGGGTCGATTTGGGCAATCCGGTCCCAAGCCGCAAAATCCCGCGTTCGTACTCCCCGTTCAGCTTGGACCAGTAAGGGGCAGCGGGATCGGGGCCGACCACGCGGTTGATAAAGATCGCCGCGCTGGCCGACAGCGCCAGGACGGCAAATCCGGCGCCGAGAATGGTTTTCGCGCCGCCGGCTTCCCATTTGCGCCACCGGCTCAACCGGTCGACAAGATCCTCCAATCCGGCGGATGCGGCGATCGCCGCGGTGCCAAGGAGTGCGGCACCTGAATGCAGAAATCCGCCGCGCGATCCCTGGTACGGATAGATCAACGTCATCAGGATGAAGATCATCAGAAAATACAACAATGCCGTCCGGACGGCGGGAATCCGGCGCAGCCGCCAGATCCCCCATCCGACCAGTGGAAACAGAAAAACGAGCCCAAGAACGAAAAAGGTCGTCATCAGATTGTCTTGGAGAGCAGTCCAACGGGCGTTTAAAATGCCGCCGAGGCCGCTGGTAAAAAAGCGTTCCATAGTTATCCCGGATGAGGGATACTGGAACAAATCGTTGTATTCCACCAACCAGGCGGCTTTCTCAGCACCGGGTGGGAACAGGCTTCCCCAGACCGCCAGGTTGCGAACGTACCAGAACCCGCTCGTCAGCAGATACCCCGCGCCGAGCGCCGTCAGCCGCTGCATCCG
>CAZYSF010000381.1:0-3309 GCA_964649635.1 uncultured Anaerolineales bacterium
TGTTGAGCGACAATTCGGCGTTCTGATCCTCCACCCCGTACAATGCGTCGACCATGAACAGGAGCGTCTTTCCGCCCAGTTGGGGATGGCCGATCAGATCCACCAGCGGGCTGTAAGTGCCCATCGGGGCCTGCGGCCAGCTCCAGCCGGGGGCCGCGTTAAAGTTGTAGGCGGCGACGAAGCCGTGCAGGTTGGCGCCCTGGGGCGGGTTGCGCGTCGGCTGCCCGTCCAGATCGCACATCAGGGTGCCGAAATGGTTTTTGGCCGTCAGGGTGACGCCGGCCAGTTGGTGCGCTTTGAACAGGGCCAGGTTGATCACATACGCGGCGCCGGTCACCACAGTGGGCAGATAAGCCGGGTTTCCCTGCGGGTCGACCGACCATCGGATCGGCCGGCTCAAATCGCGCAGGCAGGTTTCGCGTCCGTCGCCGCCGCTGAAGTCGGCGAAATGCACCCCGGCCAGCGCGGGAATCTGGCAGGCATTCACCAGAGGATCGGGCACGGCGCGGCTGGCATCGTACACGGTGATATCGCCGGGGTTGACCCCCGCCCCGACAAGCTGATTCAGCAGGGCGAACGCCACGGCCGGGGAGACAAAGCTGTCGTTCTTGGTGCCGCTGTGGGTCTTGGTGCCGTTGAGATTGGCCTTAATGGCGATTTTCTCGCCGGGCTGGTAGCCTCCGGTTTGGCCGCGCCGGGTTTTGAAATGCGCAAACAACGCATCCCAGGCGGCTTTGTCGCCGGTTTGTCCCGTGAGTTGTTGCAGCGAATACGAAAGCATTTCGCTCACCAGGTTCTTGTCGGTAAACTTTTCTTCCCACCAGAAACCGCTCCGGCCGTCCCATACTGCGGCTTGCGGGTTATGCGCCCAGATCACCCTGCCGGGAAAAATCCCCTGCCCGACGCCGAGCACATTGCCGGGCAAGGGTGTCGCGGTCAAGGCGGGTTCGGCCGTCGGGGTGTTCGTGCCGCGCAAAGGTTGGCCGGCCGTCGCAGCGGGCCCGGCCGCCGGATTATTACCGCAAGCGGTGAGCAAGGATTGGCCGGCAATCGTCCCGGTTGTCAGGGTGGTCAGTTTCAGAAACTGGCGGCGTGAAAGCGGAGATTTTTTTGTCATATCCTTAATTCTTTCCTTGGATGGGTGTCCGTCGGTCAGTCTTCAACGATCGCATCAACCGGCGCGCCTTCGGCAAGTGTGTAGGCTTTTTCGGCACGGCGCAGATCGTTTGCCTGCAACAAAATTCCCCGGGATCCGGCGCCCTCCACCTTCAAGAACAAGGGCACCTCGTTCAGCGGGCGGCAGCCGTGCAGGTAAACCTGGCGCGCGTCGCGCAGGCGCAACAATGCCGCCGTGCCGCCCCCGGTTGCGCGGAAGTTGGAAAGCTCCAAGTCTTCCACGTCGTCACCCATCAGCGCCGGGCGCAGGTCCGGGGCGGCGGTATCCAGGGTGACGTCTTCGAAGGTCAGCCCTTTGACATGCCGGAGGTAAATGCCGTAGGCCGGCAGCGTGCCGAACATGTGATATTCGGGGTAGCGGTCGCGCAATTCGGGGACGTCGCTCTGCGCGTCCTCCCGGCTCCCGCCGCCGGGGAACGTGACATGCAGCCCGTGGAAGGAAATATTCTCGACGAAATATCCCGGCACGCCGGTGATGTTGAGGCACGATTTCTTTTCGCCGGGAAAAGCCGGCACTTCGTGCGGCAGCGGATGGGCGTTCTCGGCCACCGTGGCGCGGATATTGCTGAAGCGGATGTTGCGCAACACACCGATCGGCAGCGATTCCTTGCGTTCGTTCCTCCATCCCAAATAGCCGCCCAGGCGCAGCGAGATGGGCCCGGTGACGTGTTCCATCACCAGATTATCGAAGCTGAGGTTTTCCATCACGCCGCCTTCGACCTCCTGGATTTTAATGGCGGCGCCGTAGGTGTCGTGGATCACGCAGTTCGAGACGGCGATATCCCGGAAAACGCCATGCGCGGCCGGGCCGAGGCGGACGGCGGACCAGCGGGTGCTGATGATGCAGTTGGTGACCACAATCCGGAGAGCGCCCTCCTGCAAGGCGATGGCGTCGTCGCCGCAATCAAGATGGCAATCGGAGATCAGCACATCTTCACACCGGTTTAAATCCAGGCCGTCGTTGTTCTGGTTGGCGCGGTTGACCAGATGCACCCCGTGGATGCGCAATTCCCTGCATTGTTCCAGGTTGCAGCACCACGACGCCGCGTTCCGGAGGGTGAGCCGGCTGATCGTGACATCGCGGCAATCGGCGAAGCGGAGCAGCGTGGGACGGATGAAGGACTGCTGGTTGACGGCGGCGGCTTGATCCTCGAAGTTGAAATTCTCCGTGCCGTACGGGAAAGCCGCCCCCTGCCCGTCCACAACGCCTTCGCCGGTCAGCACAATCCGGTGCGCCCCGCAGGCGTTGATGAGGCAGTAATCGAGGTATTCGAGGCCGAACATCCCCTCCGCACCCTGCCTCACGTTCGGATAATCGGCGAGCGATGTGCTGCCGAGGAGCCGGGCGTTTGGCCCCACGTGGAGGGTGACGTTGTCTTTGAGCGTGATCGTACCGGACAGGTAGTCGCCCGGCGGCAGAAGAACCGTGCCCCCGCCCGTCTTCGTGCATGCATCGATCGCCGCCTGGATCGCGCCGGTATCCGGCGTTTTCCCGTCGCCCGCGGCGCCAAAATCCCGGACCGAAAGGATATTTGAATTATCGATCTCAGCCTTGCGTTGAGAGTTTTGAGCCATCGGTGTGCTCCTGGACCTTCTCCAACTCGACTCCGCCGACCAACCGGCGGGCTTCCACCAACAGCTCCGCGCGAATTGCATATTCCGACGCGGAAAGGCTTTTGGCGCCGGAACCTGTGATGGAACTCACATCCCGGGATTTTTCGATCAGCGTTTTGGCGTATGCCGCGCCCGCTCTAACGGCGGGATCCTTCGAAGCACCAAGCGCGCGCGCCTTTTCGAGGATCAGGTCCTGCTGCAGAGTCAGAATCTCCCGGAGGGTCGCCACCGGGTCCGTGTTAAGTTTCCGGCGATCCACTCCGCCCGCCAGCAGTTCCGCTTTGAGCAGGTTCTCATAACAGTAACGGTAGTTGAAGGGATGGACGATATGCGGCGCATTCGGCAATGTGGGCGGCCACTGGCCGTCTGAATTATAGGAATTGGTTAAAAGGTACCAGATCTGTTTCGCCGTGTCGGGATTGATGCCGGCGGAGATGGCATGCAGTTTCTCGCGCACCAAATCCTGCCAGGGGCGCAAATGGCGGGCCATGGGAGTATCGGCCCAGGTGGAAGCCTTGG
>CAZYSF010000382.1:0-1918 GCA_964649635.1 uncultured Anaerolineales bacterium
TTATCGCGAGAGGGGATTTGAAGACGGGGAGTTATATCAGGTGAAAAACTGACCTAACCTCCTCACCCGTCCTTCGCTCCGGAAAAATACCGGAGCCACAGGCCACCCTCTCCCCCTTCCCTTAAAGGGAAGGGGGAGAGGGCAGGGGAGAGGGGGTTAGGTCAGAGTAAGTATTGGAGAAACCGGCTCACCTTGCTATTCCACCCCCTTTTCGATATACTCCCGCCCGTTGCCGCGGGTCCGTCCCGCGTTTCCGCTCCCCACCCGGGTACCCGCCCGGCCAAGGGGGGCAATCCCATGGAAAGGAGGTTCTCCTCATGCGCAACTATGAAGTTGGCTTGATTGTTCTTCCCGATACCAACCAGCAAAACCTCGACGAGCTGCTGACTAAAATCAAAGGCTGGATCACCGAGGCGGGCGGCACCGTCGCCAAGGTGGATGTCTGGGGCAAACGGCGTCTGGCGTACGTCATCCGCAAACAGCGCGAGGGCTATTATGCCTTCCTGTATGCGGACCTGCCCGGAGTCATCCCGGCCACGCTCGAACGGAATCTGCGCCTTACGGAATCGATCATGCGGTTTTCCATTATCCGTACGGAGAGCTGATGCGATTGTCGCGGTTTTCGGCGGAGGTATCCCGCCGGAACCAGGAGCGGGAAGATGTCGAGAAGCCTAAACAAGGTGATGATCATCGGGTATCTGGGCCGGGATCCGGAGATGCGCTACACCTCGTCCGGAAAACCGGTCACCACGTTCAGCGTGGCCACCAACCGCTCCTGGAGCAGCGCGAGCGGCGAACGCCACGAGGAGACCGAGTGGTTCACCGTTGTGGCCTGGGGGAACCTGGCCGAGATCTGCAAACAGCATCTCAGCAAGGGATCCCAGGTTTACATCGAAGGCCGGCTGCAAAGCCGCCGGTGGGAAGATACCGAAGGCAAAAAACACGCCGCGGTGGAAATCGTCGCGGGCGAGATGATCCAGCTGGGCGAGAAGCGCGAAAGCACCGTGGCGCTGAATTATCCGGCGGTCGACGAGGAATATCCCTTCTAAGCCCGGAGCGAAGCGCGAGCACGCCGCATCGATCCCGTACATAGAATTCGTTTCCTCCGGCGCCCCGCGCGGGAGGAAGTCAGTCGGCGGCGGAAGCCGCCCTGGAGGACATAATGGATAGATTGGAAGAAGCTCCCGGCGCGGAGATGGAAACCCGGTCCGAGGGGGGCGGGCGCGGCCGCGGCAGTTATATCCGCAAGCCGCGCGTCTGTCAGTTCTGCATTGAAAAAGCCACCATCATCGATTACAAGCAGGGGGATATGCTGCGTAAATTCGTGATGGAGCGCGGGAAGATCCGCCCGCGGCGCCAGACCGGAACCTGCGCCCACCATCAGCGCGCGCTGGCGGTGGCGATCAAGCGGGCCAGGCACCTGGCCCTGTTGCCGTTCGCCGACGAGTGATTGCGGCCCGGCCGTTTGCGATAGTCCATCCGGCTGGTCGTGCGTCGTCCGAGCCGGAAAGCAACCTTGGAGGTAGCTATGCCATCGCGAGTTGAAAGAACACCCACAACCCTCACCCGAAAACAGCGCCGGCATTTGCGGCACGACCAGGTGCAAACCCGCTGGGTGCTGGCGATTACCGGGGCGATCATCCTGGTGGTTGTCGGCGTGATCGGGTACGGGTATCTGAATACGTATTTCCTGCGGGTCAAGCAGCCCGCGGCGGTCGTCTACGGCAATACCATCACCATCGGGCAGGTCCAGGAAGAAGTCCGTTTTCAGCGCGTGCAGCTGGTGGCGTCGTACTACCGCCTGATTGCGTCCGCTTCGGCCTTGCTGGATCCGACCGAGGCGGCCGCGCTGCAATCCCAGGCGGATGTGATCGCCGGCAGCCTGTCCGACAAGATCGCGCTGGCCGATTCGTCCCTG
>CAZYSF010000383.1:0-2051 GCA_964649635.1 uncultured Anaerolineales bacterium
GGAAGCGCCGCGCTCATATCCGCTAGCGCCCGTTCGCGGAAGGCCGCCATCGCCATTGGAAAATCCAACCCTTCGAAGGCCGCCGATCGCGCCGCCGCCTGTACGACCGCCGCCGAGGGGCAGCCGCACGATTGGCGGATGATCAGGCGCGAGGGAAGGAGGACTTCTTCCGGAACGGATTCTCCGCGGAGCCGTGCCAGGAGCATTTCCACCGCGCGCGCGCCCTGTTCCCCGAATGGCAGCGAAACGGTTGTCAGCGGCGGCGTCGACAACCGGCTTTCGGTGAAATCGTTAAATCCGGAAAGCGCCACTTCTCCGGGCACCTCGATCCCGCGGGATTGCAGCGCCTTCAATGCCTCCAAAGCCAGCAGGTCGCTGACCGCCAGCACGGCCTGGAAATCTATCCGTGGGCGAAGTTGATTTTCGTCCAGAAGGAATCGGATCGCATCGGCGCCGGCTTCCCATTGCATGGGGGGCGTGACCAGCGATTCGCTAAAGGGGATACCGTAGGCCTGGAGGGTCTCGGTGTACGCGCGGAACCTTTCCTGCGCGTAAAAGTGACGTTCCGGACCGCGGATGAAGGCCAGACGGCGGTAGCCGTGTACCTCGATCAGGTGGGCGATGACGGAGCGCATCCCGTTGTAGCTGTCCATGAGCACCGTCGGGACTTCCGCCATGAGCTGTGCCAGGCTGACCAGCGGCAGGGGTTTGAACCGGTTGTGAAAATCCGCAACCACGGAGGGCTCCAGCGCCCCGCCCAGCGTGGACGACCAGCTGATCAATCCGTCCACACTCCCGGGATTTACCAGATCGTAGATGGCGTTCCGTTGCGCTTCAAATCCGCCGGCCGCCCGCAAACCGCCGCCTGGAAAACAGATCAGGTTAACATCGTGGCGGGTCACCGATTTGACGATCGCCGGCCACAGCGAGCGGCCAATGCCGATGTGGATGTTGGCCAGGAGGAATCCCAGGGTCGGACGCGGCCGGGCGGCTCCGGAATCCACCGGATGATCAGGATTTCCGCGCGCCGGATTATTCTCCATCGCCTGCTTTCCTCACGGAACCTCGCGCTCTTCGCCGCCGCAGTGTCCGGATCCGTTCAACCGCCCAAAAACCTTTACCTGTATCCGCCTGTAGTAATAATGGATTGATTATACCCAGGCCGCAAACCGCCGGAGTTCCGGTCGCAGCGCCGGACGGTTCAGGTATGGCCGCGCCGCTTAGCTTCTTCCAGGATCGATTCCGTCGCGGTTGCGCCGATCCGGGCCGCGCCGAGCGCGCGAAAACACAGCACATCATCCAGGGTCCGAATGCCGCCCGCGGCTTTAACCCGGACGCGCGGATCGGCGTGCTTGCGCATTAATTCGACGACATATTCCGTCGCGCCCTTATAGGCGTATTTTCCATCGGGCTGTCTGACAAAGCCATACCCGGTGGAGGTTTTGATGAACGCCACCGGCATCTGCGAGCACAGCCGGCAAAGTTGGATGATCTGGTCGTCGCGGAGAAAATCCGTTTCGAAGATGACCTTGAGGATCGCGTTCCCCGCCAGGCAGGCGTCGTTGACTGCCTGGATCTCCCACGAGACGTACTCCCATTCCCCCCCGAGCGCCTTCCCGATATTGATTACCATATCGATCTCGCCCGCGCCGTCCTTGACGGCCTGCAAAGTCTCGGCGAGCTTGATCCCGGTCGTGCTGTTGCCATGCGGGAAGCCGATCACCGCGCAGACCCCGACCCCGGATCCGGCCAGCGCGTCCCGCGCCATCGGGACAGCATACGGTTTCACGCACACCGTGGCTGTTTCGTATTTCTTCGCGGTTTCGCAGCCGGCGAGGATGTCCTTGTCGGTCATCGTCGGGTGAAGCAGCGAATGGTCGATCATTTGAGATATTTCTTTGAGGGGAATAAGTACGGAGTCTGCCATCGGGATCCTCCCGGTATTTTGGGTTAATTCTACTCTCCCGGCGCGGTTTTCGGGAAAACACCACCGCCAGCTTAATAAAGGAAAACCCCCGGAGAATCCGAAATCCGGGGGCGCGGATGCCGAA